>NZ_JBPTTK010000032.1:0-28188 GCF_053290175.1 Enterobacter sp. 186315
CATGCGCCTCGCCCCGGCCTTACGGAAACGCTTCGGCGATTTACAGCCGGACCAGGGTGCCCGTGGCTGGCATTCGAATCGCTGTAACAGCCCCAACTGCTTACATTAAGCCTGCCGCTTATCTTCCGTATTCGTATCAAAATCACTCGCCGCATGGCGCTCGTGAAGCTGCTCGTTCAGCTCCCCGTTAGTGCGATTCACAATACGACCACGCTTCACCGCCGGACGGTTCGCCACGTCCTTCGCCCAGCGCTGCACGTTGGTGTACTTCTCTGCGTCCAGGAACTCTGCGGCGTTATACACGCTGCCGAGCGCCACGCCGCCAAACCACGGCCACACCGCCATATCCGCGATAGTGTACTCCTCACCTGCCACGTAACGACCGCGCGCCAGCTGCTTATCCAGCACGTCGAACAGGCGCTTCGCTTCCATAGTGAAACGGTCAATCGCGTACTCAATTTTCACCGGAGCATAGTTATAGAAGTGACCAAAACCGCCGCCGAGGAAAGGCGCAGCCCCCTGTAACCAGAACAGCCAGTTCAGGGTTTCGGTGCGGCCAGCCGGATCTTTTGGCAGGAAGTGACCAAATTTCTCGGCCAGATACAGCAGGATACTGCCGGATTCAAATACGCGCGTTGGCGGGGTCGTGGAACGATCAACAAGCGCTGGTATTTTCGAGTTAGGGTTTACTTCAACAAAGCCGCTGGAGAACTGATCGCCCTCGCCGATGCGAATCAGCCATGCGTCGTACTCTGCGCCCGTTACGCCGAGCGCCAGCAGCTCTTCGAGCATTATGGTGACTTTTTGACCGTTAGGCGTTCCCAGCGAATAAAGCTGCAACGGATGCGAACCAACGGGCAGTTCCTTCTCATGCGTTGCGCCGGAGATCGGGCGATTGATATTGGCGAACGCGCCGCCGCCGTTCTTTTTCCATTCCCACACTTTAGGTGGCTGATACGTGTTGTTATCTGACATGTAAACCTGCCTTTTACGTGATGTGTTGAGGGCAGTGTAGCAGGAGATTTGTGAATGGTTTAACGAACTGAGCGCAATAAACTCGCGCTATTCCTTCTGGCGCTTATATATATCAAAAGCGGTATAAGCTTAATCGAAAATCGCATTTTCATTGTTAATGCGTAAAAAGAGAAAGCTGAATATGATGCTTTAACATAAATAAAAGACGCAGCAGTAAATACTTTATCAGGCAAGGAGTTAGTGAGATGCGTAAGCTTCTGTTATCCGCAGTTGTAGTATCGCTCGCGTTAGGTCTGGCAGGCTGTGACGATGCGAAAAATAAAGAGACAGCCGGTGCGCCAGCGGCAAAAAACGACGCGCCGAAAGAGGGCGGTTCACTTATTATCGGTATCACCTCCGGCGACCCGTTAGCGGTGAATCCGCTCTACGCCAGCGACCGCACCACCTTAACTATCATGCAGGCGCTATACGCACCGCTTTATAGCTTTAATAACGGCAAAATCGAGTGGGGCCTGGCGGAAAGTCTGACCCCTTCCGCCGATAACCTGAGCTATACCTTGACCCTGAAACCGAATTTAAAATGGCAGGACGGCCAGCCGCTGACGGCGGACGACGTGGTCTTCACCTTCAATAAACTGCTGGATGCCAAACAGCACAGCTTCTTCCGCAGCATGTTCACCTACGGCAATAAGCCGGTACAGGTCAGTAAGGTCGACGATCGCACCGTTAAGTTCACGCTACCGCAGGTCAGCGCCGCCTTTACCGGAACCCTGGTGCAGATCTACCCAATCCCGCAGCACGTGTTCGCCAGTGAAGGCGATCTGGAAAAGAGCACCAAAAACGATGCGCCGGTAGGCTCCGGGCCGTTCAAATTTAAAGAGTATCGCGCCGGGCAATATTACGCTCTGACGCGTTTTGACGATTACTGGAACGGCAAAGCGAAGCTCGATTCCGTTACCTACCGTTTCGCCAAAGACAGCAACTCCGCCAACCTGGCGCTGCAAAACGGCGAAATCAACCTCAAGATGGTCGATCCGCAGGATGTATCGCGTCTGAAAAATACCGGTAAGTTCGACTTCGTGGTCTACCCGGAAGGGCGTCTGGCCTACATGACCTTCAACCAGAACGTGCCGGTGATGAAGAGCAAGGAGCTGCGTCAGGCCATTGCGTACGCCATCAATAAAGACGAGCTGACCCAGACCGCCTTTACCTCGCTCGACTACGCCAAACCGGCGACCTCGTTCCTGACGCCGGACACCCTCTACCAGACCGACGACGTGGAGCAGTACAAATTCGACCAGCAGAAAGCCAAAGATCTGCTTAAAGCCTCCGGCGCGCCGGAAAACCTCAAGCTGCGTCTGGCCTATGTGAATACCAACAAAACTCAGGAGAGCATGGCGCTCTATATTCAGCAGGCGCTGAAGGGGATTGGCGTGAACGTGGAGCTGATGCCGCTCGATTCCAACGCCATGTCCCAGCGCAGCCTCGACATGAACAACACCGCCTGGGAGCTGAACCTCGGCGGCTACATCATGGGTGCCGAGCCGGACGGCTATAAATCGCTGTTTATGAGCAACGAAGCCTACAACTACGCGCATTATAAGAACCCGCAGTTCGATGCCCTGTGGGATAAAGGGGCGGTGGAAACCGATGCCGCGAAGCGTGCCGATATTTACAAGCAAATTCAGCAGACCGTGGCAAACGACATGACCTACTACCCGATTGCCTACACCAACGCGACCGTCGCCGTGGATAAACGCTTCGGCGGCACCGAGGAAGCTGAGCCGAAGCCGGTTTACCTGTTCCAGGATCTCTCAAAAATCTATCAAAAATAAGCTGTTGCCCCGGTCATCTGGCCGGGGCTTTTTGCTGAAAAGCGTGTAAGGGCATGTCGTGAACACTTTACTCACGCGTCGGCTGCTGCAACTGCTGCCGATGCTTTTCTTTATTTCGCTGGTGGCGTTTTTACTGGTGAAGCTCGCGCCCGGCGATCCGGTTGCCGCGTACATCACGCCGCGCATGGCGCCGGAGGATATCGAGCGCATCCGCCAGAGCATGGGGCTGGATAAACCGCTGGTCACACAGTATCTGCTGTGGCTGAAAAACGTGTTGCAGGGCGATCTCGGCTATTCGCTGATCTACCACCGCCCGGTGCTGGAGATGATCGGCGAGCGCATTCCCGCCACGCTCGGGCTGATGGGCGCGTCGCTGCTGCTGGCGATCGTGCTGGCCATCCCGCTCGGCCTGCTGGCGGGCGCATTCAAACACCGCTGGCTGGATCATGTCCTGAACCTCTTCGCCTATATCGGCATTTCGGTGCCGATTTTCTGGTTCGGCATTCTGCTGATCACCGTTTTTGCCGTGCAGCTTAACTGGTTTCCGAGCATGGGGATGCGCACCATCGGCATGGAGGATAACGCGCTGGACGTGCTGCGCCACGGCGTATTGCCGTGCATCGCGCTGACCTTCTACAACCTTTCAAGCTACGTGCGTTATATCCGCTCTAATACCATCTCGCAGCTCTCGGCGGATTACGTTCAGACCCAGCTCGCGTATGGCGCAACACGTTCCGGCATTCTGTTCCGCCATGTGCTGAAAAACGTTCTGCTGCCCGTGATCACCCTGTTCGGCCTGTCGTTTGGCGAACTGGTGGTGGGGGCGTATGTGACGGAGAGCGTCTTCTCCTGGCCGGGGATGGGGCTGCTGGGGATCCAGTCGATTACCTCGCTGGACTACCCGCTGATCATGGCGATCATCATGCTTTCGTCGATGATGCTGATCGTTGGCAACCTGATCGCCGATTTACTCTATCGCTTCGCCGATCCCCGCATTCGTACACTGAGGTAGCCCGGATGAGCAGACGCTGGCAACAGGTTCGTCTCCAGCTGCGCCGCAACCGTCCGGCGCAGTTCGCTTTACTGGTTCTTTTTATTTTCGTGGTCGCCGCGCTCTGTGCGGGACTGAGTCCTTACGATCCGGATCGGATGGCGCTCGGCGCCCGCACCCTGCCGCCGGATGCCGCGCACTGGTTCGGCACCGATGAGTACGGGCGGGATTACTTCACCCGCGCGCTGTACGGCGGGCAGATCTCGCTGATGGTCGGCTTTCTGGCGATGATCTTCTCGACGCTGATTGGCACGGTGGTCGGGACGGTGAGCGGCTACTTTGGCGGCTGGCTGGATAACCTGATGATGCGCGCCGTCGATATCCTGATGGCGATCCCCGCCTTTTTCCTGCTTTTGGTGGTGAACGCCTACCTCAAGCCCGGCGTGGACAACATCATTCTGATCATCAGCCTGCTGACGTGGATGAATATGTCGCGCCTGGTGCGGGCCGAAACGCTTACCGTGAAAGAGCGCGAGTATGTGCTCTACGCCCGCGCGTCGGGGGAACATCCGCTGCGCATTATCGCGCGCCATATTATTCCCGGCGTGCTGCCGACCATCATCGTTGCCGCCACGCTCAATATCGCCTCCGCCATTTTGATGGAGTCCACCCTGAGCTTTCTGGGGCTGGGCGTTCAGGCACCTGCCGCCTCATGGGGCAGTATGCTCAACAACGCGCAGTCGTATATCGGCGAAGCCTCGTGGCTGGCGATGTTCCCCGGCATCCTGATCCTGCTGACGGTGTTCAGCTTTAATGTGTTAGGCGACGTGTTCCGCACCGCCTTTGAGCCGGGAGCGAACCGCGATGCGTAATTTATTAGAACTCGACAATCTGCAAACCATCTTCCGCACCCGCGAGGGTAATGTCCACGCGGTGCGCGGCGTGAGCTTTCAGGTGCAGGCGGGGGAACTTGTCGGCATCGTCGGGGAGTCCGGCTGCGGGAAAAGCGTCACCTGTAAGTCGATCATTCAGCTTTTGGGCAGCAACGGGCAGATCGCCGGGGGCAGCATTCGTTTTCAGAACGACGATCTGGCGCAGAAGACCCCACAGCAGATGCGCGCCATTCGCGGCAACGAGATCGCGATGATTTTCCAGGATCCGATGACCGCCCTGAACCCGGTGTTAACCATCGGCAAGCAGATGTCTGAGATCCTGGTGCGTAATAAAAAGCTGTCGAAAAAGGCGGCCAAAGCGGCGTCGATTGCCATGCTGGAGCAGGTCGGCATTGCCGACGCCGACCGTCGCTACGGCCAGTACCCGCACGAGTTCAGCGGCGGGATGCGCCAGCGGGTGATGATCGCCATTGCGCTCTCCTGCAATCCGAAACTGCTGATTGCCGACGAGCCGACCACGGCGCTGGATGTGACCATTCAGGCGCAGATCCTGCGCCTGCTGAAAAGCCTGCAACAGCAGACCCAAACCGCGATTTTGCTCATCACCCACGATCTCGGGGTCGTCGCGCAGGTATGCAGCCGCGTGGTGGTGATGTACGGCGGGCTGGTGATGGAGGAGGGGAGTGTCGAGGACATTTTCTATCGCCCGGCGCATCCGTATACGCAGGGGCTGCTGGCGTCGCTGCCGCGCCCGAACGAGGTGAATCATCGCCTGTCGCCCATCGAGGGTTCGCCGCCAGGGTTACTTAACCCGCCGCCGGGGTGCCCTTTTGCCGAGCGTTGTCCAAAACGGATGGCCCAGTGTGAACGGCGTCCAGCATTTTATGCCATCGGAGAGGGCCATCGCGCCGCGTGCTGGCTATGGGCAGATAAGGAGATTCAGGCATGAGCGAGCAACAAAACCCCTTAGTGAGCGTGCGTGAACTGCGCAAACATTATCACCTGAACGCCGGGCTGCTGCGCAAAGGCGTGGCGGTGAAAGCGGTCGACGGCGTGAGTTTTGATATTCAGCGCGGCGAAACCTTTGGTCTGGTGGGGGAGTCGGGCTGCGGAAAATCGACCCTCGGGCGCGCCATTTTGCGCCTGTTTGATATTACCTCTGGCGAGATCCACTTTGACGGACAGGAGATCGCCCACGCCCGCGAAAAAGCGCTCAAGCCGCTGCGTAAACGGATGCAGGCGATTTTTCAGGATCCCTGGTCGTCGCTCAATCCCGGCATGACCGTACAGCAGCTGGTGGCCGAGCCGATGCAGATCCACGGCTACAGCCGCGAGGAGCAGCGGGAACGTACCGAAACGCTGCTCTACAAAGTGGGGCTTAAGCAGGAACATTTGCAGCGTTTTGCGCACGAGTTCAGCGGCGGGCAGCGCCAGCGCATCAGCATCGCGCGGGCGCTGTCGGTGCGCCCTGAGTTTGTGCTCTGCGATGAACCCCTGTCGGCGCTGGACGTGTCGGTGCAGGCGCAGGTGGTGAACATTTTGCAGGATCTCCAGCAGGAGCTGGGGCTGACCTATCTGTTTATCGCCCACGATCTGTCGATGGTGCGCCACATTTCAAGCCGTATCGGGGTAATGTATCTCGGCAAGCTGGTGGAAGTCGCGCCTGCCAACGAGCTGTATCAGCATCCGGCGCACCCGTACACCCGCGCGCTGCTGGCGTCGGTGCCGCAGCCCGATCCGCGCATTCGTCATCTGGAAGAGGCCACCCTGCGCGGAGACATTCCCGGCCCCACCTCCGTGCTGCCGGGCTGTAAATTCTGTAGCCGCTGCCCTCACGCGATGCCGGTATGTCACGCTGAGGAGCCCGCCATGCAGGAGATCGCGCCAGGGCATTTCGCGGCGTGCTGGTTGTTTAATGTTCAGGTTTTGTAGGCTGGATAAGGCATCGCCGTCATCCGGCGAAACCTCACCACTGTTTATGTTGGCCCTAATCCATACAACTAATCAGGGAAGGCGGATTTCAGAATCTTTATCAGCAACGAGTATTTAAGCCGTAAGTTGCTTATGGATGATTTGCTGAGGGATAAAGAGAGTGCTCTTTCGAAATATTTATCGCCATAACAAATAGAATTTGAAGGTGGCCCTGTTTGTAAGGGCCATCTTCAGTACTGTTTATTGTTGGGATAAATGTTTTTCAAGAATATCGTTTATGGTTGGAGGAAGATTGGTTTTTAATTCACTAAAATTTTTTACTTTTCTGTCAATGAAAATGCGAATTATATAATGGATAGCTTGGTATTGATTAAGTTTATAACCACACTCTACGAAATCTTTTGCATCATAACGATTGTAAAGAGTTTTAACTAAAAGCTTTACTTTAGTTTTTTCGATATCTTTGAATGCGACATCTGTTTGAATGTCAACAGCAAATTCATTTTTATTAAGCTTTGTGCTTAATATTTCATATAAATCATTCTTAATTGTCGTGATTAATTCTTTAGAAACCGAATTACTTAAGTCAGGATTTTTAGTGTAATGTTTTTTTTCATAGATTTTAGACCAAGGGCGCCTTTCAATTATATCATTAAGTAAGGTTTCATTTTGTTTTAATGTCTGAGATTTAACAATCCAGTCTGCTAATTTTTCATTGAGAAAGTGATCGTCACTACAGTTTAGATAAAAATCTGAAAGCAATTCTTCCGCGCTTTTTCTATGATGATTATCTTCCAACAGCTCGCCTAAAATCAAATTGGTTTTTGTAGCTGACTTCATGTTGTCACAGACAATGTTTAGCATTGATGAGATAGATCGATTGGTTTTATGAAAATAAACTTGCGAGAACAGACTGGAACGAGCACCAATAAATTCTACAATAGAATCTATACCACTCTCTTTGTAAGCAAGGAAAAGTTTTCCTTCAGATTCTACGGGTACGATGGACATAAATAATCTATTGTAATCATAGATTCCACTCTTTACTCCAGAAAAATAACTGTCTCTTAACAAATAATCCATCCGATCTGCGTCTATTGGGCAAGATGATATTATCGACGTTAATAAAGGCAGTATATCAATTTTATCTGATTTGATTTCGCATAAAATTTTTTGATCAACATAATCTTTTTCTATAATTTTTAGTACGTTATCAGTTTTTATATCTTTTAATAACTTTTGGTCAATATCATCAAAAATCATTGATGCAAAAATCAATGATATATGTTCATGCTCGACACGTTTACTGTCTTTATCTATAAGTTTGAATACCTCAGCGTATTTATTGCCAAGAAAATTCTGTAGTTCGCTTTTAGTTGGCATAAAACTTTCAAACTGATGAGACATAGGGCCATGACCAACATCATGGAGCAAAGCAGCAAGTCTCAATTCTTGAATACGATTTGAAGGGATCTCATCAATATGACAAAAAACATGGCCATCCTGATATTTATTATTATATCGGATGGCATTTAACCTTAGATTCTCAATTATCTCATATGATAGGTGAAGTACCCCTAGAGAGTGTTCGAATCTACTATGAACTGCGGAAGGAAAAATTTTGTATAAAAAAGAATTTTGTTTGATGTTTCTTAATCTTTGAAATAATGGATGATCAATGATCGCCATTTCTAAATTTGTGAGCCTTATGATTCCATGTATTGGGTCAAGTATTTTTCTAGTTAAATTTTTCTCAAAATCCATTATTAGCTCCTTAGGTGTTTATTGGTGTGTAGTATTGTCAATTATGCAAAACTGGAATTATATAATGCATTGATATTAAAGTTATTATTACCGCAGCGTGATTTTTTTTACCAAATGTAAAGATTAATTTTGAGAGGTAGATCAATATATTAAAGAAGATAATTTCAAAATATATCTTGTTTGATATTTTAGCTTCATGCATCAATCGTTCATAGTTTAAGTCATTTGCGAAAGAAGCTTATAAGGTGCTTTTATCGAACAACTTTTCAGAACTACTTTTTTCACTTACTCCCGGTCCCATCTCCGTGCTGCCGGGCTACAAATTCTGTAGCCGCTGCCCCACGCGATGCCGGTATGTCACGCTGAAGAGCCCGCCATGCAGGAGATCGCGCCCGGGCATTTCGCGGCGTGCTGGTTGTTTAAATAATCCGCCACGCAGGTGTATGATGAGTCCACCTCTGTCAGGTTAATTACAACGTGCAGACGACGACAACCTTACCAACATTGCCGCCTGCCGATTTTAGGTTGGATACATGCGTAAAGGACATTCAAGCAGTGACGCTCCGTTTGGGACGTTGTTAGGCTATGCGCCGGGTGGCGTGGCAATTTACTCTTCAAATTACGACAGCCTCGATCCGCGAAACTACCCGGAAGACGCGGAGTTCAGAAGCTACATAGGCAACGAATACATGGGCCACAAGTGGCAGTGCGTTGAGTTTGCCCGTCGTTTCCTGTTCCTCAACTACGGCGTGGTCTTTACCGACGTCGGCATGGCGTGGGAAATCTTCTCCCTGCGCTTTCTGCGCGAGGTGGTGAACGACAATATCCTGCCGTTACAGGCGTTTCCCAACGGTTCCAAACGCGCGCCGAAAGCCGGGGCGCTGCTGATCTGGCAAAAGGGCGGCGAGTTTCATGAAACCGGCCACGTGGCGGTGATCACTCAGCTTCTGGAGGATAAAGTCCGCATCGCCGAGCAGAATGTGATCCACTCCCCGCTGCCGCTCGGGCAGCAGTGGACGCGCGAGCTGCGCATGACCGTCAAGGACGGCGTCTATACGCTCCACGACACCTTCAGCGATACCGAGATTCTGGGCTGGATGATCCAGACCGACGACACGGAACACAGCATTCCGCAGCCGGAAATTGACGGCGAGCTGCTGAAAATCCGCGGTGCGCGGCTCAAAAATCAGCGTCAGTTCGACGGGAAGTGGCTCAACGAGAACGATGCCCTGCAAAAGGCCTACGTCCAGGCGAACGGCCACGTTATCAATAAAGATCCCTGCCAGTATTTCACCATCACCGAAAGCGCCGAGCAGGAGCTTATTAAAGCGACCAACGAACTGCACCTGATGTATCTGCACGCCACCGACAAGGTGCTGAAAGATGACAACTTACTGGCGCTGTTCGACATCCCTAAAATTCTCTGGCCGCGCCTGCGCCTTTCCTGGCAGTGGCGTCGTCACCATATGATCACCGGTCGTATGGACTTTTGTATGGATGAGCGCGGTATCAAGGTGTACGAATACAACGCCGACTCTGCCTCCTGTCATACCGAAGGCGGTCTGATCCTCGAAGAGTGGGTCAAAAACGGCTATCGCGGTCACGGCCACAACCCGGCGGAAGGGCTGCTGGAAGAGCTGGCCGGCGCGTGGCAGCACAGCCTCGCGCGTCCGTTCGTGCATATCATGCAGGACAACGATATCGAAGAGGACTATCACGCCCTGTTTATCCAGCGCTCGCTGATGCAGGCCGGGTTTGAAACCAAAATTCTGCACGGGCTGGGCGCGCTCAGCTGGGATCCTGCCGGGCAGCTTATCGACGATGAAGGCCGCCACGTAAACTGCGTGTGGAAAACCTGGGCCTGGGAAACGGCGATCGAGCAAATCCGCGAGGTGAGCGAAACCGAATACGCCGCCGTGCCGATCCGCACCGGGCATCCTGAGGGCGACGTGCGCCTGATTGACGTCCTGCTGCGCCCGGAAGTGCTGGTGTTCGAGCCGCTGTGGACGGTTATTCCGGGCAACAAGGCGATCCTCCCGGTGCTGTGGCAGCTTTTCCCGAACCACCGTTATCTGCTCGATACCGACTTTGAGGTCAACGCGCTGCTGAACCAGACCGGCTATGCGGTGAAGCCTATCGCCGGACGCTGCGGCAGCAACATCGACCTGATAAGCCCGCAGGAGGAGCTGCTGGATAAATCCAGCGGCAAGTTTGTCGACCGTAAAAACATCTACCAGCAGCTGTGGTGTCTGCCGAACGTTGATGGCAAGTATATTCAGGTATGCACCTTTACCGTCGGCGGCAACTATGGCGGCACCTGTCTGCGCGGGGATGATTCGCTGGTGATTAAAAAAGAGAGCGATATCGAACCGCTGATCGTTGAGAAAGGTCAGTAAGTTTATTGCGTTCCCCCCGGCGTGATTTCTCGCCGGGGCATACCCTTCCTTCCAGTATTTAAGTCTTAAACTGTTTTAGGACAAATGAACTGCCCGACAGTATCGTCATAACGCTTTTGTCGGTGCAGTCTGGATTAATAATGCTTTTCACATGTTTTTTCTGCTCAAGATAATAATTGTGAATGTATTTTGTCTGCATTCAATATTATTTTTTGGAGTGAAAATCCCTGCTGGCTGAATGAAATGCGTTATTTCATTCGGTTGGTATATGAATTTATCCTGTAAAATTCCCATGCTTATTCGGGTATTGTAAATATTGATTTATATCAATTTCTCTATGCTCTCAAGAAAATACGGATGTATTTTTAAATAATTTGCCATAACTGTTCGCCTCTTCACGAAATTGTGGTTTTTTCTCCTGCGCCCATCAGATTATTCTTCAGACAATTTAGTGGAAAATTCTTAAGAAATTACTTAAGCCAGACTAAAGATCTAATTATTTGATCGGGATTCATGTTTTGCCCTATTATCGCGTGTAAAGAAATAGGGTGTAAAAAGTTCTCATAGTGATAAAAAAGGGATTGTAAATGGCTGACAGCTTCCAGACTGAAGTGCCTAAGGCACGTATTAACCTCAAACTTGACCTGCATACCGGCGGGGCAAGCAAGAAAACTGAGTTACCCCTGAAGTTACTGGTTACCGGTGATTTCAGTCACGGGCAGGAAACGGAAACAATATCTGAACGCGAAAAGGTGAATATCAACAAAAATAACTTTGATAGCGTGCTTTCCGATTATTCCCCAAAAATCAACATCGCGGTTAAAAATACGCTGGCTGGCGATGGCAGTGAAGAGAACGTTTCTCTGGTATTCCAGGAAATGAAAGATTTCACGCCGGAGCAGGTTGCGCGTCAAATTCCACAGTTAAAAGCCATGCTTGCCATGCGCAATCTGCTTCGCGATTTAAAAGCGAATCTGCTGGATAACCAGGCTTTCCGAAAAGAGCTGGAAAAAATTCTGCTGGATCCTGCGCTGAGCGCAGAACTTCGCAGTGAATTGTCTGCCCTGGCACCAAAACAGGCCTAACCGGACGCGCTTTTAACGGATTAACTAAGGAATGCTCATGTCTGTACAAAATGAAAATGTTGCTGGCGGCGAAAGCCTGGTACTGGAACGCCCGGCAGCAGGCGGCGTGTACGCCTCTCTGTTTGAAAAAATCAACCTAAGCCCGGTCTCTGAGCTGAGCGCGCTGGATATCTGGCAGGACAGCCAGGCGATGGCGGACGCCACCGCTGACGAACGTCTGACCGCCGGGATGCAGGTGTTTCTTGAGTGCCTGATGAAAGCAGGCTCTAAAGTCGAAAAACTCGATAAGACCCTGATCGATCATCACATCGCCGAACTGGATTACCAGATCAGCCGCCAGCTGGATGCGGTTATGCATCACGAAGAGTTCCAGGCGGTGGAGTCCCTGTGGCGCGGCGTGAAGTCGCTGGTGGATAAAACCGATTTCCGCCAGAACGTGAAAATCGAGCTGCTGTCGATGTCCAAAGACGATCTGCGTCAGGACTTTGAAGACTGCCCGGAAGTGATCCAGAGCGGCCTGTACAAGCACACCTATATTGATGAATACGACACCCCGGGTGGCGAACCGATTGCCGCGCTGATCTCGGCGTACGAGTTTGACGCTTCTCCGCAGGACGTTGCGCTGCTGCGTAACATCTCTAAAGTCTCCGCTGCCGCGCATATGCCGTTTATCGGCTCCGCTGGCCCGAAATTCTTCCTGAAAGATTCCATGGAAGAGGTCGCGGCGATTAAAGACATCGGCAACTACTTCGATCGCGCCGAGTACATCAAGTGGAAATCCTTCCGCGATACCGACGATTCCCGTTATATCGGTCTGGTGATGCCGCGCGTGCTGGGCCGTCTGCCGTATGGCCCGGATACCGTGCCGGTGCGCAGCTTCAACTATGTCGAAGAGGTGAAAGGCCCGGATCACGATAAATATCTGTGGACCAACGCGACCTTCGCCTTTGCCGCCAACATGGTGCGCAGCTTTATCAAGAACGGCTGGTGCGTTCAGATCCGTGGCCCACAGGCGGGCGGTGCGGTTCAGGATCTGCCGATCCACCTCTATGACCTGGGCACCGGCAATCAGGTGAAAATCCCGTCAGAAGTGATGATCCCCGAAACGCGCGAGTTCGAGTTCGCTAACCTCGGTTTCATCCCGCTGTCCTACTACAAAAACCGCGATTACGCGTGCTTCTTCTCGGCGAACTCCACCCAGAAGCCAGCGCTGTACGACACCGCTGACGCCACGGCCAACAGCCGTATCAACGCGCGTCTGCCGTACATCTTCCTGCTGTCCCGTATCGCGCATTACCTGAAGCTGATCCAGCGTGAAAATATCGGCACGACCAAAGACCGCCGTCTGCTTGAGCTGGAGCTGAACACCTGGGTACGTAGCCTGGTCACCGAAATGACCGATCCGGGCGACGAGTTGCAGGCTTCTCACCCGCTGCGCGATGCCAAAGTGCTGGTGGAAGATATCGAGGACAACCCGGGCTTCTTCCGCGTCAAGCTGTACGCTATTCCGCACTTCCAGGTGGAAGGTATGGACGTCAACCTGTCGCTGGTTTCCCAGATGCCGAAGGCTAAAGCGTAATTAAGGCAGGATGCCGATGAAAACGGAACAACCGTTATGGGGCCGTGGGATCATGGTCTCTCCTCAGCATTTTCAACATCAGGCCGCCTATGCGGCCTGGACTGTGGAATGCATTGCGCAGATGGGCCTCAATCACCCCTGGGGCGTGATTGAGGCGCTTTTCGAACCCGAGGCGCTGAAACTTGGACGCTTACAGGCCCGTAAGCTGCATGTTCGTTTTCAGGACGGCACGCTCGTCGATACAGAAAATGCAGATGCACTGCCGTCGGTCCTGTCGCTGGAAAATGAATCGCATGACGTCGTCGTCATGCTGGCTCTGCCGCTGATGCGGGCGAACGGCGGTAACTGCCTGAAACCCGACGAGGTAGCCGAACGTCCGGTTCGCTATCGCCAGCGCTGGCGGGATGTGCGCAATCAGTTCGGTGATGACACGCGCCAAATTGCGGTGATGCAGCCGGAACTGACGCTGCGTTTCTCTCATCAGGACAATAGCGATTATTTAACCTGCCCGGTTGCTCGTCTGCTGGCGAATCAGCAGGGAGGCTGGACGCTGGATGACACCTTCCTTCCGCCGTTACTGACGATTAATAGCAGCCGCTGGCTGGGTACGCAGCTCGACATGCTGATGACCCAGCTGCGCGCCAGATTGACGCGTCTGATGGCGATGCGTCGCGAAAGTAACGAGCGGATGGCGGATTTTGCCGTGGCTGACGTGTCGCTGTTCTGGCTGCTTAGCGCCCTCAACAGCGCAGAACCGGTATTGGGTCAGTTCCAGCGTAATCCGCAAAGCCCGGCTGAACGCCTGTACCCGGAGCTGGCTCGTCTGGCAGGAAGCCTTTTGACGTTTTCTCTTGAGCATCAGGTTAGCGCTATACCGGTCTATCAGCATGACGCGCTTAATAGTGTCTTCCCGCCGCTGTTCGATCTGCTGAGCGATTTGCTGGAGGCCAGTCTACCGTCCAGGGTGGTTTCCGTTGAGCTTATCCATGACAAGCGGATGCGTCAGTGGCTGGCGAAACTGCACGATCCACGGCTGCGTGAAGGCGCGGATTATTATCTCTCCGTGCGCTCACCGCTTCCGGCTGCGCAGCTGCAAGAGCAATTCCCGCTTCAGTGCAAAGTCGGCAGTCCGGACTTCGTGGCAAGCCTGGTGAATAAATCTCGTCAGGGGATCCCGCTGTTACCGCTTCATCACGTGCCAGCGGCTATTCCGCTGCGCCTTGAAAACCAGTACTTCTCTCTTGATCTTTCTCACCCGGCGGCTCAGGAGATGCTGGAGAGCGGCAACTGTGTGTTTTATACCCCAGGTATGTTGGGGGAACCTGAGCTTGAACTGTACGCGGTGTTAAGAACATGAGTGACAATAAACGCGGCGAGTTTGCGCCTATAGATATTGATGCACTTTTGCAGGACACCTGGCTTCAGGTGATCAGCCTGCGTCATGGTCCTCGTTTTCAGGAAGGGGAAGGTCGCGTGCTGTGGGAGCGGTGCGTGGCGGACGTTGAGCGTGTCCAGAAAGCCCTTAAAGCGGGTGGCCTGGATGAGGTCAGCTGCCAGCACATTCTCACCGCGCAGTGTGCGTTACTCGACGAAACCGTAAAAGGTCGTGGGGTGCATGACGATGCCTGCGTTCAGTGGTACGACATTCCGTTACAGGGACATTTCCTTGGAACGATGGATGCGGGCGACACGCTGTGCGATCGCATGAAGGCGGTACTGCGTGAGCCCGCGCCAGAGGGTGCCGTCTTGACCTGTTTCCAGCGCGTCATGATGCTGGGGTTCCTCGGTGACTTCCGTTCGCTGAACGATCCCGAACGTCAGAAGCTGGTCCAGGCCCTGAGCGATCGCGTCGCCCCCTTCAGCCACTCCCAGACGGCTCCGATCCTGGCCGAGAGCCGCAGCGGACGCGGGGCAGGCGGCTTTTTCTCCTCGTGGCCCGTACGCATCACCGTCAGCATTCTGGTTATCGCCGCGTTGTGGTGGGGATTAAACCATTGGCTGGATCACATGCTCGCAACCCTGCTGCCTGAGGTTGTGAAATGAGTGCTGCACAACAACGGCTGATGGCGTTATGGGCAGCATTCTTAAGCGCTGTACTTTGCCTGGGTTTTTTACCCGTTTCAGGATGGGCTGCCGTTGCCTGCCTGGTGGCAGTCTGGGTGCTGATTTTCGTCGTCTGGTTTATTGCCCGTCGCCGCTCAGCACCTGCCACCGCGCTGCGTCTGGAGAATCTGCCGGAAGCATCCTATCGCCAGCCTGTCGTGCTGGTCTGTGGCGATCTTCCGCACTCCTGGCCCGAGCAGTCTCAGGTTTTAACGGTGCCGCAGGGGTGCTGGATCCGGGTTGATGAATCGCAGGAGCTGGAGCGGGTCGCACGCCAGCTGCTCTGGCAGCGCCCTGACTGGGGACGCCAAATCTCCGTCATGGTCTGCGTCTGTCCTCAGAAACATGCTGACACTGAGCTCCTGACCAGTCGCCTGCTGGCCTGGCGCTGGCAAATCAGCCAGTTTCGTAAGGACTCAGGACACTCTGTCCCGCTGATCCTCAACGGTTTTGCCGGTAGCGCGATGATGAACGATCTGCTCTGGCAGGCCGCTATTCCGGGTGAAAGCATCAGCGTCTGGCATGAATCCGCTGCTCCCAGCGCTGTCTCCACGTGGGTGACGACGGGGGGCGAAATGGCCATGCAGCAGCAGGTGCTGATGAACAACCTGATGGCCTGGTTCGACAGCCATGTCAGCCCGGTCTTCACGGATAAAAAGCCCGATATGCCGACGGTGATCCCTGGCGCGATTCTGTGGGGCATGGGGCCGATTTCCATCGGTAGCCTGGCCGCATCTGCCTGGACCGCCTGGCTTTCTCGCCGCACATCTATGCAGCAGGTGGCGGGCTGGCAGCCGGTGGGGACGGACAGCACCGTCCTGTCACCGCTTCCCGACTTTGTGCTGCCGCTGCTGCCAGAAGGGCAGGGGCTGAGCCCGCGTGAGCGTACGTGGCGCTGCGGCCTGATGCTGTGCCTTGTGGCCGCCTGCGCTGCGCTGTTGGGCAGCGCCTGGAATAACCGTCAGCTTTTGCAGCGTATGAGTTTTGATATCCATCGCTACGACCGTATCGCAATGGACGATTACGGCCCGAAAGCGGATGCGCTTAAGACGTTAAAAGAGGATGCAGCGCAGCTTGATGGCTGGGCTCGCAACGGTGAGCCGGTTCGAATGAGCCTGGGTTTGTACCAGGGCGCGCGTCTGCGTATGCCTGTGCTGGATGCTATCCGCTCGTACGTACCACCCCCACCGCCGCCAAAACCAGTGCCTAAGCCGGTGCCGACCATTGTTCGCCTCGACAGCATGTCGCTGTTCGATTCGGGCAAATCGGACCTCAAACCCGGCTCCACCAAAATGCTGGTGAACTCGCTGGTTGGCATTAAGGCGAAGCCCGGCTGGCTGATCGTGGTCAGCGGGCATACCGATAACACCGGTAATCCACAGCTCAACCAGACGCTCTCCCTTAAGCGCGCCGAAGCGGTGCGTAACTGGATGCGCGACACCGGTGACGTACCGGAAAGCTGTTTTGCAGTACAGGGTTACGGCGAAAGCCGCCCTGTCGCCACAAATGATACGCCGGAAGGGCGAACGCTCAACCGTCGTGTCGAAATCAGTCTTGTACCGCAGGCAAACGCCTGTCAGATACCGGACAACAAACTGGCGTCCTCGCAGGATGAAGACGCATCACTACACAATGGAGAATAACTCATGGCAATTCCTGTTTATCTTTGGCTGAAAGACGACGGCGGCGCGGACATTAAAGGTTCTGTAGACGTTCAGGATCGTGAAGGCAGCATCGAAGTGGTTGCACAGCAGCATAACCTGTACATCCCGACCGATAACAATACCGGCAAACTGACCGGTACCCGTATCCATACCCCGTTCCTCTTCACCAAGGAAATCGACTCCTCCAGCCCGTATCTGTACAAGGCTGTGACCACCGGTCAGACCCTGAAATCAGCGGAATTCAAGTGGTACAAAATCAATGACGCAGGTCAGGAAGTTGAGTACTTCAACACCAAGCTTGAGAACGTAAAAGTGGTCAAAGTGAACCCTCTGATGCACGACATCAAGGATCCTTCTTTCGAGAAGCACAACCACCTGGAGCAGATCGAACTGCGCTACGAAAAAATCACCTGGACCTACAAAGACGGCAACATCATTCATTCCGATTCCTGGAACGAACGCGCCACCGCGTAAGCCCGATGCGGACAGGATTCCTGTCCGCAGTTTTTTGCCGAGCGCCTGTTGCTGCGGGCCTTCTGCAAAGAATCACACAACCTGCCCGCCTGACCTGATGCGCTTTGGTAAGTAGACAGCGACGGGCGGTAGCGTGCCCGGGAATCATGAAGAGAGAGAAAAATGGAAAACTCAGCCATCCTGTTACGTCGCCTTAATCCTTACTGCGCCCGTGCGCTGGAAGGTGCTGCATCCCTGTGTCAGACCCGCGCGCACGCCGAAATCATGCCGGAACACTGGCTGCTGAAGCTGCTTGAGCAGGGAGAGGGCGACCTCACCGTGCTGGCGCGTCGCTACGAATGGGACATGGACGGCATGTGGCAGGCGCTGCTGAGCTGGCTGGATACGCTGCCGCGCTCCGTCCGTCACCGTCCGCAGCTGTCGGACTCTCTGGGCGCGCTGCTGAAACAGGCGTGGATGGTGGCCTCTTTGCAGGGCGAAGATCAGATCCGCAGCCAGCATCTGCTGATGGCGCTGACGGAAAGCCCGAAACTGCTGCGCTGCGATGGCCTGTGGCCGCTGCTCACCCTCGGCCAAAGCCAGCTCGAACGCCTGCGTCCGCTGCTGGATGCCCAGTCAGACGAGCGCCCGGAAGTACAGCTTGAGGCCGCGCTCCAGGCCTCTTCTGGCGATAGCGTCGAGTTTGTGGGGCGTCCGGCTGATGCAGACGTAAAAGAAGGAGAGCTGAATCCGGCCCTTCAGGGGGCGCTGGACAAGTTCACCCTGGATGTCACCGCCAAAGCCAAAGAGGGCAAAATCGACCCGGTGTTTGGCCGCGACACGGAAATTCGTCAGATGGTGGATATTCTCTCCCGCCGTCGTAAAAACAACCCGATTCTGGTGGGTGAGCCGGGCGTCGGTAAAACGGCGCTGGTGGAAGGCCTCGCGCTGCGCATTGCCGAAGGTAACGTGCCCGAATCCCTCAAGCCTGTGGTGCTGCGCACGCTG
This sequence comes from Enterobacter sp. 186315, assembly GCF_053290175.1. Lineage (NCBI taxonomy): Bacteria > Pseudomonadati > Pseudomonadota > Gammaproteobacteria > Enterobacterales > Enterobacteriaceae > Enterobacter > Enterobacter sp. 186315. The sequence goes on from NZ_JBPTTK010000032.1 coordinate 18,679, forward strand.
GATCTCGGCCTGTTGCAGGCGGGCGCGGGCGTGAAGGGCGAGTTTGAACAGCGCCTGAAAAACGTGATCGATGCCGTTCAGCAATCCCCTGTTCCTGTGCTGCTGTTTATCGATGAAGCCCACACTATCATCGGCGCGGGCAATCAGGCGGGCGGCGCGGATGCGGCCAACCTGCTGAAACCGGCGCTGGCGCGCGGGGAGCTGCGTACCATCGCCGCTACCACCTGGTCTGAGTACAAACAGTACTTTGAACGCGATGCCGCCCTGGAGCGCCGCTTCCAGATGGTCAAAGTGGACGAGCCGGACGACGATACCGCCTGCCTGATGCTGCGCGGCCTCAAGTCCCGCTACGCCGAACACCACGGCGTGCATATCACCGACGATGCGGTGCGCGCCGCCGTGACGCTCTCCCGCCGCTATCTGACCGGGCGCCAGCTGCCGGATAAAGCCGTCGATCTGCTTGATACCGCGGCGGCCCGCGTGCGCATGAGCCTCGATACCGTTCCGGAGGCCATCGTGCGCCTGAAGGCGCAGCTGACCGCGCTCGAGCTGGAAGAGCAGGCGCTGCTGGCGGATATCGCCGCAGGCAGCAACAAGCACGCCGAGCGTCTGAGCGACATCGCGCTTCAGCGTGCCGAGCTGGAAAGCCATCTGGAAGAGCAGGAAAGCCGTTTCGCCACGGAGAAACAGCTCGCGCGTCAGCTGATGACCCGCCGCGAAGAGAGCAGCCCGCAGGCCGAAATTATGGCGCTCCAGCAGGAACTTGAGCAGGTGCAGCAGGGCGACGTGCTGGTGCAGGTGGATGTGGATACCCGCACCGTGGCAAACGTGATTGCCGACTGGACGGGCGTGCCGCTCTCCTCGTTGATGAAGGACGAGCAGACCGAGCTGCTGAGCCTTGAACACGACATCGGCAAGCGCGTGGTGGGGCAGGATACCTCGCTCACCGCGATCGCCCAGCGCCTGCGCGCGTCAAAAACGGGGCTGACTTCTGAAAACGGCCCGCAGGGCGTGTTCCTGCTGGTGGGGCCAAGCGGCGTGGGGAAAACCGAAACCGCGCTGGCGCTGGCAGACTGCCTGTACGGCGGCGAAAAGTCGCTCATTACTATCAATCTTTCCGAATATCAGGAACCACATACCGTTTCCCAGCTGAAGGGCTCCCCTCCGGGCTACGTGGGTTACGGCCAGGGCGGGATCCTGACCGAAGCCGTGCGCAAACGTCCTTACAGCGTTGTGCTGCTGGATGAAGTCGAAAAGGCTCACCGTGACGTGATGAACCTGTTCTATCAGGTGTTCGATCGCGGCTTTATGCGCGATGGCGAAGGACGTGAGATCGACTTCCGCAATACCGTGATCCTGATGACCTCCAATCTGGGCAGTGACCATCTGATGCAGCTGCTGGACGAACAGCCGGAAGCCTCCGAGGCCGATCTGCATGAACTGCTGCGTCCGATCCTGCGCGATCATTTCCAGCCCGCGCTGCTGGCCCGCTTCCAGACGGTGATCTACCGCCCGCTGGCGGAAGCCGCGATGCGCACGATTGTGGAGATGAAACTCGGCCAGGTCAGCAAGCGCCTGCATCGTCACTACGGCCTGAACACGCATATCGAGGAAAGCCTCTTCGATGCCCTGACGTCCGCCTGCCTGTTACCGGACACCGGCGCACGCAACGTCGACAGTCTGCTTAATCAGCAGATCCTGCCTGTCCTGAGCCAGCAGCTGCTCGCCCACATGGCGGCGAAGCAAAAACCCGCAACGCTGACGATGGGGTGGAGCAAGGAGGAAGGGATTGCGCTTGAGTTCACCACAGCCAGCGGAGAGGCATCATGAGCAGCAACCCGATAATCCGTTTCAGCCATAACCACCACCTGCTTGCGGTCAAGGAGTGCCCTTCCGTGCTGGACGTGCTGGCGCTGGAGGGCCACGAGGCCCTGAGCGCGCCGTTCAGCTACCGCATTGAGTTCACCAGCGCGGACCACGCCATCAGCAGGGAGATGATGCTGATGAAGGCGGCGTCCCTGACGCTCCAGGCCCCGGTGGACCAGGGGTTCGGGATAAAAATCCAGCAGGTGGTGCGGGTTATCCAGGGGGTGGTGTGCGGGTTCGAGCGTCTGGGGACCTCGGCGGATGAAACGCACTACGCGCTGACCCTCCGCCCGCGCCTGGCGCTGCTGGACCGCACGCACCAGAACGCGATTTACCAGGACATGTCGGTTCCGCAGATAGTGGAAAAAATCCTGCGCGAGCGCCACGGGCTGAAGGGCCAGGACTTTGTCTTCTCGCTGACGCAGGACTATCCGCGCCGGGAGCAGGTGATGCAGTACGGCGAGGACGACCTGCACTTCATCACCCGCCTGCTGGGGGAGGTGGGTATCTGGTTCCGCTTCACCTCCGACACGCGGCTGAACATTGACGTGGTGGAGTTTTGCGACAGCCCGCAGGGGTACGAGCAGGGCCTGGTCCTGCCGTCGGTGCCGCCGTCGGGCCAGCATTCGCAGGGGGCGGACGCGGTGTGGGGGATGGAGTGCCGCCACAGCGTGGTGCCGGGGCAGGTCAGCACCCGGGACTACAACTACCGCCAGGCGACGCAGGAGATGGACGCGCAGGCGGACGTTAGCCGGGGCGACCCGACCACCTGCGGGGAGGCGTACCACTGGGGCGACAACTACCTGACGGCGGGCAGCGGCCGTGAGCGCAGCCCGGCGCCGGAGTCCGGGGCGTTCTTTGCGCGGATACGGCACGAGCGCTACCTGAACGGGCAGACGCAGGTGGCGGGGCTGACCGGCAGCGCGGCGCTGGCCCCGGGCCAGGTGCTGAAGGTGACCGGGGGCGCGGAGGTGGCAGAGGCGTTTGCCGCCGGAGTGCTGATAACGGCGACGACCAGCAGCGCCCGGCGCGACCAGGACTTCAGCGTGCGCTTCGGGGGTATCCCGGACAGCACTGAGGTCGGCTTCCGTCCCGAACCGGGGGCGCGCCCGGTGATGGCGGGCACGCTGCCGGCGCGGGTGACGAGCACCACGGAGAACGACACCTACGGGCACATTGACCGCGACGGTCGCTACCGGGTGAACATGCTGTTTGACCGGGACAGCTGGGACACGGGGTTCGAGAGCCTGTGGGTGCGCCAGTCCCGGCCGTATGCCGGGGACACCTATGGCCTGCACCTGCCGCTGCTGGCGGGCACGGAGGTGGCGATAGGGTTCGAGGACGGCAATCCGGACCGGCCGTACATCGCAGGCGTGCTGCACGACTCGGCGCACGGGGACCACGTCACCATCCGCAACTTTAAGCGCAACGTGTTGCGCACGCCGTCGAACAACAAAATCCGGCTGGACGACGAGCGGGGCCGGGAGCACATCAAGGTCTCGACGGAGTACGGCGGGAAGAGCCAGCTGAACCTGGGCCATCTGGTGGACGGCGGGAAGCAGAAGCGCGGGGAAGGGTTTGAGCTGCGCACCGACAGCTGGGGCGCGATACGGGCGCAGAAGGGGCTGTTCATCAGCGCGGACGGCCAGCCGGGTGCGCAGGGCGAGGTGCTGGCGATGGAGCCGGCGGTGAGCCTGCTGGAAGGGGCGGTGAACCAGGTGGCGGGATGGGAGAGCATCACGCAGACCCACCACAACGTGGCGCCGGATGCGGGTCCGCTCAGGGAGCTGGTGACCGGCGCCAGCGGGCTGAAGGCGGCGGCGATGGTGCTGTCGGCGCCGGAGGGCGCGGCGACGGTGACGCCGGAAACGGCGCTGGTGCACAGCGGTAAAGGGCTTTACCTGCAAAGTCTGGGCGAGGTGAATATCAGCACGGCGCAGCGTCATTCGGTGAATGCTGCCCGGGCGGTCTCCCTCCTGTCGCATCAGGAGGGGATGCGTCTGGTGTCGGCGAAGGGGCCGCTGGCGGTGGAGTCGCACGGAGATGTGCTGTCGCTGACGTCGCTGAAGGATGTGACGGTGCAGTCGACGCAGGGGCATTTACAGCTGACGGCGAAGAACGGAATCACGCTGGCGTGCGGCGGGGCGTCTATCCGGCTGACGCCGGAGGGAGACATTATGATACACGGGCCGGGGCTGCTGAGCCTGAAGGGACAGCATAAGATGCAGGGGCCGGAGAGTGCGGATTACCCGCTGCCGGAGCTGCCTTCGTCCGTGTGTAAGGAGTGCCTGAAGAAGGCTCAGGAAATGGCACAAGGTTTCGTACCAAGGGAGGCCTAAATGAGCATAACTCGCATAACTGACTGGGCTAACAAGCTCCACCAAACGTGTAATGAAATCGACATAAACCATCTCGATTTCATCATCGATCAGTGTGGTATTGATTTTTCAATTATCCCGGCGCTACAGGCATTTTCGCCCCCGCTGAAATGGCAGTCTCTTTATCAGGGGCTTCCGGAAGATGCTCTGACAGAAGAGGCCCCGCTTCTGGTTCGAATTGAATTGAACGATCTTCAGCAGCGGCAATGGTTTACTGAGTTGGCCCTTCAGGCACAAGATACGGCTCCCCTGTTAGCGCTCTGCTCGCTTTGGTCTTTTGCGGAGCTTGCTGAATGGCTGACGCATTGTACCGATGCCACACATGAGGGACGTGCAGGTCTGTTCCGTTACTTTGATACACGGATTTTCCCTTTCCTGTTTTCCGATATTCTGGAGTCCGGGCAGCAGGCTCAGTTGCAACGGCCTGCACTTTTCTGGAGCTGGCTGGATCGTGATGGCAGACCCGCGCTGTTGACCGGTGAAGGTTCTCAACCCGGAAAAAATGAACAGTGTCAGAAAATTGCTTTTAGCGACAAACAGTTTGAAGCTCTGATGTGCATTTGTGACGTAAAGTTGTTTCTTCGTTACCAGAGTGTCCCTGATGAATGGTTCTCCTGTCAGGAGGAGAAGTTTACGGCCTGCTTCAGAGCCATGCTGTCCGCAACAGAAAAAGGGCTGTTGCTCGATGAAGATAGAGAGGCGTGGGTGATAAGTACGCTTGCAGAACACCAGCGTATAGATGCCTGACCGAACTCATATCCGTCAAGATTGCACCTCTAAGGAAAGTAATTAGCAGTAGGTTACTTTCGATATTTCAGATATCTAAAGGAATAGCACTTGAACACTACACATTGTTTCCTGTTGGTCATTGCACTACTGCTGGCAGGCTGTGACCAGCCTGCCAAAAAAGAAAGCATAAGCGGTGGCAGCGGCACTATTGAGGCCATCAACCATACCCACTGGGCAATCAATCATTTCAGCGTCGACGGGCAGTCCGGGCTGGATATTATCGGTCCCTGGCAAGGCGGTGGTGGAGGTTGCTGCTATGGTGTTCCCGAAAAATGGACACAGGGAATGACGGTGAAAGTGGACTGGGAAACGGGTGAGGCTTCCACGGATGATTTTCCGGGTTTTGAAGACAGGGAAAAATATCGAGCATGGGAAAAGAAAATAAATGAAAGTCACCGGCAGCATAGCCAGACAGTGCCTGTTCCTGATTATACCGGGCAAAAAACCTGCGGAATAAAGGTTCACTTTTTACCCTGCGATCAAATTAAAGTCACCACCAGCTGCTACGACTATGGAAATCCTGATTATCCGATAAAAGATCCGATCCGAATGGAGGAGCCTAAAATATGTCCGCAATAAAGACTTATCCAGACTGGCTCTTTCCGCATTTCCCTGCCCGGCTGGTGCATTTTATTTTAGTCGTTGCGGTGACAGTCCTTGCAGGCTGTGACCAGCCTGCCAAAAAAGAAAGCATAAGCGGTGGCAGCGGCACTATTGAGGCCATCAACCATACCCACTGGGCAATCAATCATTTCAGCGTCGACGGGCAGTCCGGGCTGGATATTATCGGTCCCTGGCAAGGCGGTGGTGGAGGTTGCTGCTATGGTGTTCCCGAAAAATGGACACAGGGAATGACGGTGAAAGTGGACTGGGAAACGGGTATAGCTTTCGCGGATGATGCCCCTGAGATTCCTGAGCCGAAACGCCCTGATACAAAAGCCTCTCACCAAGTATGGCAAGATTATTTTAACCAAAAACAAGAATGGTATAAAAAGATTAGGGCATTGAGTAGAGGACATACAAAAATTGTCCCTGTTCCCGATTATACCGGACAAAAAACCTGTGGAATAAAAGTCCATTTTTTACCCTGCGATCAAATTAAAGTCACCACCAGCTGCTATGACTACGGTAATCCTGATTATCCGATAACAGATCCGATCAGAATGGAGGAGCCTAAAATATGTCCGCAATAAAGTCTTATCCAGACTGGCCCCTTTCGTATCTCACTGCCCGGCTGGTGCATTTTATTTTAGTCGTTGCGGTGGCTGTCCTTGCTGGCTGTGACCAGCCTGCCAAAAAAGAAAGCATAAGCGGTGGCAGCGGCACTATCGAGGCCATCAACCATACCCACTGGGCAATCAATCATTTCAGCGTCGACGGGCAGTCCGGGCTGGATATTATCGGTCCCTGGCAAGGCGGTGGTGGGGGATGCTGCTATGGTGTTCCCGAGAAATGGACACCGGGAATGACGGTGAAAGTGGACTGGGAAACGGGTGTGGGATATTCAATGGATTTTCCAGGATATGAAGACAGAGAAAAATATCTAGAGTGGAGAAGAAAAATAAAAGCCCAAAATAGGAAACACACCCAAGTGGTACCTGTTCCTGATTACACCGGACAAAAAACCTGCGGAATAAAGGTTCACTTTTTACCCTGCGATCAAATTAAAGTTACCACCAGCTGCTACGACTACGGCAATCCTGATTATCCGATAAAAGATCCGATCAGAATGGAGGAGCCAAAAGTATGTCCGCAATGAAACCTGATTTAGTTTGGTATCCTCCACAATTTCCAGATCAAGGACGCTTACCCACAAAAACGGCCATAGTAGGGGAAAACTGTAAGAGGCAGGATAGCTATGAATTGTTATATCGCAATGAACTTTGCCAGGCTGCCGGGAAATCCGTCGAACCTCCGTGCTGCAAAACGCTGCATATCAGTTTGTTTTTTGACGGGACCGGCAACAATTTAAATAACGATCTTTATATTGCCGATCCTAAACATCCGACCAATATTGCCCGTCTTTTCCGCGCGACCATTGGACAGGGATACGCCGGAGGTGCTCAGAATCATGCCGGGGAACTGGTGGATTTGGAAGGGACATCAGGTAACAAATACTACAAATACTATATTCCCGGCGTCGGTACGCCTTTCCCCGAAGTATCGGATCTTGATTACAGCACGCCAGGTCTTGCTTTTGCTACCTACGGAGAAGAGCGAATAAACTGGGCGCTTATTCGCATTATTGACGCCCTAAGACGCACGTTGAGCAAGCCTGCACTCTCTGATAACGAAAGCTGGAAATCTGTCGGGGCGATGACGACAGCGATGGGAGATAATCGGGATAACGCTGGCTCAATGCTGCGCATGATTGAATTCCAGAGACTTTTGAAAGACATAGAGCCTGATTTAAAGCTGGCACTGAAGCAGCCTGAGTCCGGTAAACCGAAGCTGCTGGGAGTTAAGCTGTATGTCTACGGTTTTTCACGCGGTGCAGCGGCAGCACGGGCGTTTGTTAACTGGCTGGTTGAACTGCTGCCAAATGCGTTCAGAAAAGGTGTGAAGCCGGAACTGTGCCTGACGTTGGAAGGCGCCGACTGGAAACTACCGCTGAGTGTTGAATTTTTGGGGCTGCTGGATACGGTGGCCTCTGTGGGAGTGGCGCACATTGCCCCCCTTGCTGAAGGGCATATGGGATGGGCCGATGGTGCAATGGAACTGCCTGATAACGGTCTAATTAAAAACTGCGTGCATTTGGTATCGGCTCATGAGCAGCGGCTCTGCTTCCCCCTGGACTCGATTTGCCGCCATGATGGTACTTATCCCTCCTATGCAAAAGAAGTGGTGTATCCCGGTATGCATTCAGATATTGGTGGCGGTTATCCGCCGGGGGATCAGGGAAAGGCGCCAAGTGATAACGACGGTTATTTATTATCACAGATTGTATTGCATGATTTATATGCCAAAGCATTCGATGCTGGTGCGCCTTTTAAAGTCTTGAAGGATGCTCTGCCTGATGACCTTAAAAAAGAAGCTTGGCGTATTATGTCTGTTGAACTCAGTCATGAATTTGATATTGCGCCGGATATGATCCTGCGTTTTAACAGTTGGCGATATCTGACTTTGGGTATTGCAGAAACAGGAAATAGTACAAGCAATGATGAGCAGACCACATACGATCCCCCACGTGCTTCAGTCAATATCATTACGGCGCTAGAAGAACAAATGGCCTGGATAACCGCATGGCGTATCGGCCGTTATGCGAGCGGAAACTATAAAGAACAGCCATTTTATAAGAGTGCTGCCGCAAACGATATGGATAAAGACAGCGATCCTGAAACAAGAAAAAAATCTAAACAGGAACGCGATAAAAAGCAGAAAGATGTTGAGGCTGAACGATTGCGGATGCAAGTTTCTGCCGAAAAAGGTGTGTATATCCCCTTTCCACCGGGAGCGAAAGATTTCGATCCCGCGCTGGGCCAGACACAGTTGCATCTGGCGGCGGAAGAGTTTCGGGGGGACTATCTGCTCAAGCCTCGTGCCATCACTGGAAACTGGAAATATAAGTTAACCGAAAAGGTAAGTAATTTAGTTTATACATTTAGTGACGATGATATAGCAGTTGAATACAAAAAGATAAAAAAAGAGGCTAATGAAAAAGTTTCAGCGCTTTTCCCTTCTTCGGATAAAAGCAGCAATGTGCAGCAATCGGGAGGGTTGGTCAGAGCGTTATTTGACGATCAGATTCATGATTCCAGAGCCTGGTTTATGCAGGCGACTTTTGATGCCAGAGAGCCCTGGGGAAGTTACTTTCTGTACAGGATGATCTATTTTGGCGAGGTAATGAGTAAAAACGTTACACCCGTCATGAAATATGGTCGCTTTATCAAGGGGCGGTTTAAAGATTCAGTTCCTGGTGCTAGTTTTATTATCGAACGGTATGAAAAGGGAGGGGGAGTAACGGATGAAGAATTATCGAAGGAAATAATCCAAAAGATTTCGATGGCAGATAATGGAGAAAACACCTCTGTGGCCGTTTCATCTGATTTACCTGTTCAAACTGCACTGTTGAACGAATCAAGCCAGAAATTAGAACAACTCCAGCTGCAAGAGGCAGAAAGATTGGCCAGTGCGAAATCTGCGATAGCATCACTTTGGTCATAATAAAATTTTGAGATTTATATTTGGGATGCTCTTTCTGGGTAAGCTATTTTTAAGAATAAATAAAGAATAAGAATGTAAGTGAAGGAAAACTTTATGCAAAGCGGCTCAATGGCAATTATGATAATAACAATATTGCTCACTGGCTGTAGCCAGCCTGGTGCGAAGGCACAACCCCGGAGCGGTGGCGGTGGAACCATTGAGGCGATTAACCATACCAAATGGGCGATTAACCACTTCAGCGTCGACGGTCAGTCGGGAATAGATATTATCGGCCCGTATCAGGGCGGCGGTGGCGGATGCTGCTACGGGGTGC
>NZ_JBPTTK010000033.1:0-26101 GCF_053290175.1 Enterobacter sp. 186315
GGTTGTTTGTGAAGTGATTCACATCCGCCGTGTCGATGGAGGCGCATTATAGGGATCCCAGTTTTTAGCACAAGCGTTTTTTAGATCTTTTTTTCTGACTGCTGCTTTTCCACTCTTTTCGCTGAAATCCCACCCGATCTGCTTAAATATTGACGCATTTTGCCCTTGCCTCGATCCATAAATACGATCAAAGTCTTCTCTATAGCGCCCACCAGCCAAGGTAAATATGTCTGTCGTACTGCGTTCTTATAAAGATCTGTTCCCTAAAAAAGGCGATCGCGTGATGATCGATGCCAGCAGCGTTGTGATCGGCGATGTCCGAATGGCCGACGACGTGAGCATCTGGCCACTCGTTGCGATTAGAGGAGATGTTAACTACGTTGCGATTGGTGCCCGCACCAATATTCAGGACGGCAGCGTACTGCATGTCACCCATAAATCATCGTACAACCCAGAGGGGAATCCGCTGATCGTGGGAGAAGATGTCACCGTCGGCCATAAAGTGATGCTTCACGGCTGCACAATAGGAAACCGGGTTCTGGTAGGAATGGGATCCATTTTGCTGGATGGCGTGACGGTTGAAGATGATGTCATGATCGGCGCCGGCAGCCTCGTTCCGCAAAATAAACGACTTGAGAGCGGTTATCTCTATTTAGGCAGCCCGGTAAAACAGATACGCCCCTTAACAGAGGCGGAAATAGAAGGGTTGAAATACTCTGCGAACAACTACGTTAAATGGAAGGATGAGTACTTAGCTCAGGAGAGCCAGATCCAACCCTGATCGTCTTCTTGTCCGTCGCGGATTAAATCGCTGGCATCTTCTTCAAGATCCCAGCGATTCTCGCAAAACACCTCAAGAGCCTGAGTGCCCTCAAAGCGGCTTAGCAACGCGTCTTTATGGATCGCACAGGTTAGCTGCATTCCTTGCACCAGCACTGGAAAACAAACAGCCTGCCGATCCTCATCCCAGATTTCTCTGTCAGGAAAATGAATAGCCTGATTCACGCGGTCAGTTCCTGTTTCAGCTTCTCAATTACGGGCTCGACTGCGGGTAGTACGCCATGCCAGAGCAGTACAGCATGAGCGGCTTGCCCCACCAGCATTCCCATACCATCGGCAAGATGCTTCGCGCCATGTTGTTCGCACCAGCTAAGAAACGGTGTTTTTCCTTTCTGATAAAACATGTCGTAGCAAAAGAGGTGAGCACTCACAACGGAAGCGGGAATAGCCGGAACCTCGCCGCCGATACCGCTGGAGGTAGCGTTTATTACCAGATCGAACTCATGCCCTGCCAGATCGTCCAGCGCGACCGCACTCACGCTGCCGGTATGCGCAAACAGGGCGGCTAACTCCTCCGCTCGCGAGAAAGTACGGTTAGTAATGGTGACGGCACACTCAAGAGAAAGCAGCGGCAGCAATACGCCACGCGATGCGCCACCTGCGCCAATCAGCAGCACGCGGAAACCGGGCTTAATAAAGGACAGCCGTTCCAGGTCGCTGAGCAACCCTATCCCATCGGTGTTATCACCGAGCAGGCGCCCATCCTCAAGCCGTTTAAGCGTGTTGACGGCACCGGCAAGCGCGGCGCGCTCGGTCAGTTCATCCGCGCGCTCGAAGGCTTCTTCTTTAAAGGGCACCGTGACATTTGCACCTTTACCGCCCGCCTCAAAAAAGGCGTTGAGCGTAGGAACAAATGCATCGACCGGGGACAGCACGCGGCCATAAGGATGTTCAATCTGTAATTGCTCAGCAAACTGCCGATGAATCAAAGGCGATTTACTGTGGGCAATGGGATTACCAAAAACGGCATAAGTTTCCATTACGTTACCCCTGGCGAAAGCGCTCGCCGGTTAAGGCATCGCGGATTTCCGACGGATTTAGTCGACCGCCCGTATCGCCTACGGCTATCGGGAAATCATCCCCGAACTGCGCCAATACCTCTTCCGTTGTCCGGCAAGGCGGCAATCCGGTCAGGTTTGCGCTGGTCGACACTAACGGTTTCCCAAACGCCAGACATAACTCGATGACCAGCGGATGATCGGTGACGCGCACGGCAAGGGAATCAAAGCGACCGGTTAACCAGCGCGGCGTGGTGGGCCGTGCCGGGAAAACAAAGGTCACAGGGCCAGGCCATGCGGAGAAAATCGCCTCCTGCTGAGCGGGTGTCAGCATGGAGTCATCTATATAAGGGTTGAGCTGCTCATAATTTGCGGCAATGAGTATCAGCCCCTTTTCAACAGGACGCTGTTTCAGCGCGAGTAAACGCCCCACTGCGGTTTCGCTGTCAGGATCGCACCCGACCCCAAATACAGCTTCTGTTGGATACGCGATGACGTCTTCTTTATTCAGTACTTCCACCGCGTGAGCGATAGAGCCTGATGGCAGGTTATTATTCACTGGTTTGTTTCGCCGAAACCGGCTTTCCACATTGTTTACTGGCACAGAAGCGTTTCAGACCTTGCGCCGTTTTCTTCTCTATTAGCAGCGGATAGTCGCAATGAGGGCAGACGCCCGCTACCGGTTTGAAATTGATAACGAACTGGCATTCAGGATAGCGATCGCAGGAATGGAAGGTCTTACCGTAACGGGAACGACGCTGCACCAGCTGACCGCGCTGGCACTGAGGACAGGTAATTGCCGTTTCGTCTGGTTTATCAATTTGTTCTGTGTGTTCACATTCAGGATAGCTGCTGCATCCGATAAACATACCGAATCGCCCCTGGCGCAGCGCCAATTCGCCACCGCAGAGAGGGCAAAGCTGTCCCTCCAGAATCTTGACGATATGTCCGTCCGCCTGGCTTTTCAGGGGACGGACGTAATCACATTCCGGATACTGTGAACAACCGAGAAACGGACCGTGTTTCCCGGACCGAATGACTAATTCAGCCCCGCACTGTGGGCAGGGCTCATTTTTATGCACCGTGAATAGTGCTGATTTGGCCATAACAACTCTTGGTGCTACACGATTGATTTAGTGCAGCATACCTTCATTCACTTCAAAGAGTAATTCTTCCATCTGCTGATAGGCATTTTCACAGCCCGGGATATTAAACAGAACCATCAGGATGACCCATTTAAGATCTTCCAGTTCGAATTCTGCGGTATCCAGCGCCATCACGCGCTCTATCACCATTTCTCGCGTTTCGAGGTTTAGCACCTGGATCTGCTCAAGGAACAGAATAAATCCCCGGCAGCTGGCATCCAGCCTTTCACACTCTTCAGCGGTATAGATGCGTACAGATAATGGATCGGAAGCAAGCTGCATCGGTTCGGCGAGGCCTTCCTGATAATCAGCCAGTTTTTCGAGCCACATCAACGCATTATATATATCTTCCCGCTCGAATCCCGCATCGGTAAGATCCCGTGTCAATTTGTCCTGATCCACTCGCATTTCTGCTTCGTTATGGATGTAAGTCTCAAACAAATACATCAGTACGTCGAACATGGCTTGCCCTCCTCAATCGGACATAGCCGCCGGGTACAGCTGCGATCCACCCTGCTAACTCCAGTTCGAGTAGCTGTGCTACCGTTACTGGCACAGGTTGGCCGGCACGTTCAGCGACAACGTCAACAGGTGTTACCTCATCTCCTACGTTAGCCAGGAGCTTGGGAAATGGCAATGCCACGGCCTGCTGATCTGATGAATATTGTCGCTTTTCAGGCTCATCCGGTAACCAATGCAATCCAGATCGCAAATTTTCAAGAATGTCGTCGATACTGGTGACGGGTGTGGCGCCTTGCTTAATTAACCAGTGTGGACCTTCACATCCGGGATTACCCACGGGGCCGGGTAGCGCAAACACTTCTCGCCCCTGTTCCAGCGCACATCTTGCCGTCACAAGCGAACCGCTACGCAGCGCCGCTTCAACGACAAACACGCCCTGACTCATGCCGCTAATAATGCGATTCCTGCGGGGGAAGTTGGCGGGCCAGGGTGTCGTAAACAAAGAGAACTCAGAGATCAGTGCACCACCCGACGCCATTAACTGTTCGGCAAGGGACATATGGCGGCGCGGATAGATGCTAAAAAGGCCATTGCCCAGCACGGCAATACTGCAACCTTTTACAGAAAGCGCCGCCCTGTGCGCGACGCCGTCAATACCGCAGGCCAGCCCGCTGGTGATGGTGAAACCACTTTGCGCCAGCTGTTCGCAGAAGATTTTCCCCCAACGCTCGCCATACCAGGAGGGTGCACGGGTCCCTACGACGCCTAGCTGAATTGAGTTGAGCGCATCAACGTTGCCTTTCACAAACAATGCCCCAGGATAATCCGGGATCGTGCGCAGCAAAGATGGGTAACGGGGATCGGTTGCCAGAAGCAGATAATGGCCGGGCTGCTCAAGCCACAGCAGGCTCTTTTCAAGCTCAGCATCGCTAAGCGCAAAAAACCGCTCAGCTTGCTTTGCCGTTAATCCCGCAGCCTTCGTGCTTGCGGGGTCAATTTGCGTCTGTTGCAGGAGGTGTTCGGCCGCTGTCAGCATCACATCGCCGCATAATGTCCCTGTATTTATCAGCCGTAACCATATCTCTGTGGGCGTCATCCTTTTCCCTGCCATAAGCAGCCTCCGCAATCTTTGCGATTGGTCAGTGATGCTGTCAATCAATGGGGGATTTGTCTAGAATAGAGGTAATAAACTTATCAACTCCTGAACACGACTCTGGAAATTTATGGCAGTTTTGCAAGTGTTACATATTCCGGACGAGCGCCTTCGCATCGTCGCTGAACCGGTTAAAGAAGTGAATGCAGAAATTCAGCGTATCGTCGATGATATGTTCGATACCATGTACGCCGAAGAGGGCATCGGCCTCGCGGCAACGCAGGTGGACATTCACAAACGTATTATCGTGATTGATGTATCTGAGAATCGCGATGGACGCCTGGTGCTGATCAACCCGGAGCTCCTTGAAAAGAGCGGGGAAACGGGTATTGAGGAAGGCTGTCTGTCTATTCCTGAACAGCGTGCCTTAGTCCCTCGCGCGGAAAAGGTAAAAATTCGCGCCCTCGATCGTGATGGTAATCCGTTCGAGCTGGAAGCGGACGATCTGCTGGCGATTTGTATTCAGCACGAGATGGATCATCTGGTCGGTAAACTGTTTATCGATTACCTCTCCCCCCTGAAACAGCAGCGTATTCGTCAGAAAGTAGAGAAACTGGATCGTCTGCGTTCACGCGCATAACATCCCGGGATACAAGGAATAACGTGTCTAAATCGCTACGTATTATCTTCGCAGGCACCCCCGATTTTGCAGCGCGTCATCTGGACGCGCTGTTAACTTCTGGCCATCAGGTTGTTGGGGTGTTTACTCAGCCCGACCGTCCAGCGGGTCGCGGTAAAAAACTGATGCCGAGCCCGGTAAAAACTCTTGCAGAGGAACATGGTTTACCGGTGTTTCAGCCAGCCTCTTTACGCCCGCAGGAAAATCAGCAGCTTATAGCTGACCTGAATGCCGACGTCATGGTCGTTGTCGCATACGGCTTAATTCTGCCAAAAGCGGTGCTCGATATGCCTCGTCTTGGCTGCATTAACGTGCATGGCTCTCTGCTGCCTCGCTGGCGTGGCGCCGCGCCTATTCAGCGCTCGCTATGGGCGGGTGATGCGGAAACCGGCGTGACCATCATGAAGATGGATGTCGGGCTGGACACGGGAGATATGCTTCTCAAACTGGCGTGTCCAATCACGGCAGACGATACCAGCGCGACCCTTTACGACAAGCTCGCCGACCTCGGCCCACAGGGGCTTATCGAGACCTTACAGCAGCTTGCGGATAACACCGCGCAGCCTGAAGTTCAGGATGAGAGCCTCGTGACCTATGCTGAGAAGCTCAGCAAAGAAGAGGCGCAGATTGACTGGTCATTATCTGCGGCCCAGCTAGAACGCTGCATCCGTGCGTTCAATCCCTGGCCGATGAGCTGGATGACGATCGATGAACAACCCGTGAAAGTCTGGAAAGCGTCCGTGATTGAAGGTCATTCCACCGCAGCGCCAGGCACCATCCTCGACGCGAATAAACAAGGGATCCAGGTCGCCACGGCCGAGGGCATTTTAAACCTTGAGTCGCTTCAGCCTGCGGGTAAAAAAGCGATGAGCGCGCAGGATCTGTTGAATTCCCGTCGCGAGTGGTTTATCCCCGGCAACCGTCTTGCCTGATCGCTTTCATTATTAAAGCCCGGAGTTTCCGGGCATTTTTCTTTCTACGGTTATGAAAAAACAAAATCTTCGCAGCATGGCGGCCAAAGCCGTCGAACAGGTGGTCGAGCAAGGGCAGTCATTGAGCAACGTCCTGCCTCCGCTTCAACAAAAGGTTTCCGACAAAGACAAAGCCTTACTCCAGGAGCTGTGCTTTGGCGTTTTGCGTACCCTTTCACAGCTTGAGTGGCTTATCACCAGGCTGATGTCGCGCCCGATGACGGGCAAGCAGCGTACCGTGCATTATTTAATTATGGTGGGCTTCTATCAGCTGCTTCACACCCGCATTCCGCCGCATGCCGCACTGGCTGAAACCGTGGAAGGTGCCGTTGCGATTAAACGCCCTCAGCTCAAGGGCTTGATCAACGGGGTGTTACGCCAGTTCCAGCGCCAGCAGGAAGAACTGCTGGCTGAATTTGATAAGACTGAAAATCGCTTCCTTCATCCTGCATGGCTGCTTAACCGCCTGAAAAAAGCCTGGCCGCAGCAGTGGCAGGCGATCGCCGAGGCCAATAATCAACGTCCACCGATGTGGTTACGCGTTAACCGTAACCATCATACGCGTGATGAATGGCTTGCCCTGCTTGAAGAGTCCGGAATGAGCGGCTTTACCCATGACGCGTACCCGGATGCCGTGCGTTTAGCGTCTCCGGCGCCGGTACATGCGCTGCCCGGTTTTGAAGAGGGATGGGTGACGGTGCAAGATGCCTCTGCTCAGGGATGCATGAAATGGCTTGAGCCGCAGAATGGTGAGCGGATCCTCGATCTTTGCGCCGCGCCGGGCGGAAAAACAACGCATATTCTGGAAGTTGCACCGCAGGCAAACGTCATGGCTGTAGATGTCGATGAACAACGCCTGTCGCGCGTTTATGACAACCTGAAACGTTTAGGTATGAAAGCGCAGGTCAAACAGGGCGATGGCCGTAAGCCTGCCGAATGGTGTGGTGACACGCAGTTCGACCGAATTTTGCTGGACGCACCTTGCTCAGCAACCGGCGTTATTCGTCGCCATCCGGATATCAAATGGTTACGTCGCGATCGTGATATCAACGAACTCGCGCAGCTGCAATCAGAAATTCTGGACGCCATCTGGCCTCATCTGAAACCTGGTGGAACGCTGGTCTATGCAACCTGTTCCATTCTCCCCGAAGAGAATACCCAGCAGATTGCCGCCTTCCTGACGCGCACGCCTGATGCCGCGCTGCGCGATACCGGAACACCGGAACGCCCAGGCCAGCAAAATCTGCCTGGCGCTGAAGAAGGCGATGGCTTCTTTTACGCTAAGCTAATCAAAAAGTGATGTGAGAACGGGCCACACGATATGAAGATAATCATTCTGGGCGCAGGACAGGTTGGCGGCACGCTGGCTGAAAACCTCGTGGGTGAAAACAACGACATCACGATTGTCGATACCAATGGCGATCGGCTGCGCGTATTGCAGGATAAGTTTGACCTTCGCGTAGTGCAGGGCCATGGCTCACATCCGCGCGTGCTGCGTGAGGCCGGTGCAGACGATGCAGATATGCTGGTCGCGGTGACCAGCTCTGACGAAACCAATATGGTCGCGTGTCAGGTAGCCTATTCGCTTTTCAACACGCCTAACCGCATCGCCCGTATCCGCTCGCCGGATTATGTGCGTGATGCGGAGAAGCTGTTCAATTCTGAAGCCGTGCCAATTGACCATCTTATCGCGCCTGAACAGCTGGTTATCGACAACATCTACCGCCTGATTGAATATCCTGGCGCGCTCCAGGTAGTGAACTTTGCTGAAGGTAAAGTGAGCCTGGCGGTGGTGAAAGCTTATTATGGCGGTCCGCTGATCGGTAATGCGCTCTCCACCATGCGCGAGCATATGCCGCATATCGATACCCGCGTCGCCGCGATTTTCCGTCACGATCGCCCTATTCGTCCTCAGGGTTCAACTATCGTTGAAGCCGGCGATGAAGTCTTCTTTATTGCGGCGTCCCAGCATATTCGCGCAGTGATGAGCGAACTTCAGCGCCTCGAAAAGCCCTATAAGCGCATCATGCTGGTTGGCGGCGGAAATATCGGTGCTGGCCTGGCGCATCGTCTTGAAAAAGATTACAGCGTAAAACTGATCGAGCGCGATCAGCAGCGGGCATCCGAGCTGGCAGAAAAGCTGCAAAATACGATCGTGTTTTATGGTGATGCCTCGGATCAGGAACTGCTCGCGGAAGAGCATATCGATCAGGTTGATCTCTTTATCGCGGTTACTAACGATGATGAAGCAAATATCATGTCGGCCATGCTTGCCAAACGCATGGGTGCTAAAAAGGTGATGGTGCTGATTCAGCGTCGCGCCTATGTCGACCTGGTTCAGGGCAGCGTCATTGATATCGCGATTTCGCCGCAGCAGGCCACTATCTCCGCGCTGCTTAGTCATGTTCGAAAAGCTGATATTGTCGGCGTGTCTTCGCTCCGTCGCGGTGTCGCTGAAGCAATTGAAGCTGTTGCGCACGGGGATGAAACGACTTCACGCGTTGTCGGCAGAGCAATTGATGAAATTAAACTGCCGCCGGGCACAATTATCGGCGCCGTGGTGCGGGGCAATGATGTCATGATCGCCAATGATAATTTGCGCATTGAGCAAGGCGACCACGTCATTATGTTCCTGACCGACAAAAAATTTATTACCGACGTCGAACGTCTATTTCAGCCAAGTCCTTTCTTCCTGTAATGATTCGGGTGTTCTTTAACGAACACCCGAAATTAACCACCCTGTTTATATGCCTTCTTTAATTTTCATAGCGATTATTTATCCCCAATGGAAATTAGCTAATCATTTGTTAAACTTATGAACGTCAGCTGGCACAAGGAGAACAAAATGAGTTTTATTAAAGAATTTCGCGAATTCGCGATGCGCGGGAATGTTGTCGATTTAGCAGTGGGTGTCATTATTGGTGCAGCGTTCGGTAAGATCGTTTCATCACTGGTCGCCGATATTATTATGCCACCGCTGGGTTTATTAATTGGGGGCATCGATTTTAAACAGTTCGCCGTAACGCTACGTGAGGCACAGGGCGACATCCCTGCTGTGGTAATGCATTACGGTGTGTTTATTCAGAACGTATTTGATTTCGTGATTGTTGCATTCGCCATATTCATGGCAATCAAACTGATCAACAGGCTGAACCGTAAAAAAGAAGAGCCAGCAGCAGCACCACCTGCACCAACCAAAGAAGAAGTATTGCTGAGTGAAATTCGCGATCTGTTAAAAGAACAAAATAACCGTTCTTAATCAGAAGCTGAAAACAGGAAGGCCAGTGGTAAGAAAGCAATTTACTCTCTTGCCACTGGCCTCCCAGTTACCCCGATTGCCGTGTTTACCCTTTCGTAGATAACTTCCTTTCCCTTTTTTATTCTTCTCAACGCGCTGCCTGAAAAGTGGATCGTGTAACAGGGCTTCAATGGCGTTATCCTTTATTTGCCCCTTTGTATGCTGATAGCGACTCATCATTTCTCCTGAGTGTGTTTTAAGTCGGCGAGAGTGTAGATCCGGGCGTACTAAAAATCAACAACCCTGTTTTTCCCCGCTTGCGCCCTGTTCTAAAGCTTCAAGAATTGAACAATAAACACTGCTATGAGCCGTTCCGCAACAGGCATCGTTAAGCCGTTGCAACGATCGCTGCATGGTCTGTAACTCCTGAATGCGTTCTTCTACCTCATCTAGCCTGGCCTGAACAATACTTTTCGACTCCTGACAGGTATGGTGTGCAGGATCGATGCGGATCGATAAAAGTTCGCGGATCCGGTCGAGCGTAAAACCTAACTGCCGGGCATAACGGATAAATCGAAGGCGTTGCAGGTCGTTATCGGTATAAAGTCGGAATCCCCCCTCGGTCCGCACCTCATGATCGATCATCTGCTGCTTCTCATAGTAGCGAATGGTATCGGGGGTTACATTTGCAAGCTTCGCAAGTTCACCAATGCGGTACATAGCTATTCCTCATTAATCTTGTGCACTAGCTTTTCGCTGTATTCACCATGCAGGAAACCGACACTCATACCTGCCTGACGAAGCTTAAGTTCAAGCAAAGCCAGACAACGACTGATTTCTGAATATTGCGGGTCGTCCTTGTGGATCCCTTTTAGCAGATCGGAAAGCTCTACCGCCTCTTTACGATGTTCCAGTTCTGGAGGAAGGCATCCGGCATTTTTCAACAGGCGATATCCCGATCGCAGCTCAGGAGGCACATGGGAATCATCATCAAGTGCGATCGGTGCTCCAGCACCGGGGAGGTTATCAAAATCACCTTTTCTTTGGGCATCGCAGATATGACGTTCCGCCCACTGATCGAGCAACCACATATGAACTCCAGGGGATGAACAGAAAAGATACAGTTATTGTAGAGAAGTGGGGATCCTACGGATATAAAAAAACCCGCCGGGGCGGGTTTTTTTACGTTACTACAGATTACTCTGCAGCAGCTTCTGCTTTCGATTCAGAACGATCAACCAGCTCGATGTAAGCCATCGGAGCGTTGTCGCCTGCACGGAAGCCACACTTCAGAATACGAGTGTAACCACCGGCACGGCTCGCGAAACGCGGACCCAGTTCGTTAAACAGTTTTGCCACGATCTCGTTATCACGAGTACGGGCGAATGCCAGACGACGATTAGCAACGCTGTCAGTCTTGGCAAGAGTAATCAGCGGCTCAACTACGCGACGCAGCTCTTTCGCTTTAGGCAGGGTCGTCTTGATGATTTCATGACGAACCAGTGAACCTGCCATGTTGCGGAACATAGCCTGGCGATGGCTGCTGTTGCGGTTCAGTTGACGACCACTCTTACGATGGCGCATGACCTTATCCTTCTCAGTAAAACCTTAACCTGTGATCCGGTTACTCGTCAGCAATGCTTGCCGGCGGCCAGTTTTCCAGGCGCATGCCCAGAGACAGACCACGTGAGGCCAGCACGTCTTTAATCTCGGTAAGAGATTTTTTACCCAGGTTCGGCGTTTTCAGCAACTCAACCTCGGTACGCTGTACCAGATCACCGATATAGTGGATAGCTTCTGCCTTAAGGCAGTTAGCAGAGCGGACAGTCAATTCGAGATCGTCAACAGGGCGCAGCAGGATCGGATCGAATTCTGGTTTCTCTTCTTTCACTTCCGGCTGACGTACATCACGTAAGTCAACGAAAGCTTCCAGTTGTTCTGCCAGGATGGTTGCCGCACGACGAATCGCCTCTTCAGGATCGATTGTGCCGTTGGTTTCCATTTCGATGACCAGCTTGTCCAGGTCGGTACGCTGTTCTACACGCGCTGCTTCAACATTGTAGGCAATACGCTCTACAGGGCTGTAACATGCGTCGACCAGCAGACGGCCGATTGGGCGCTCATCTTCTTCCGAATGAATTCGGGCAGAAGCCGGCACATAACCACGACCGCGCTGAACTTTGATACGCATGCTAATAGCTGCGTTCTCATCGGTCAGGTGGCAGATCACGTGCTGCGGCTTGACGATTTCAACATCACCGTCGTGGGTGATGTCGGCTGCAGTCACAGGGCCAATGCCAGATTTATTCAGAGTAAGAATAACTTCATCTTTACCCTGAACTCTCACCGCCAGCCCTTTCAGGTTGAGCAGGATTTCAAGGATATCTTCCTGAACGCCTTCTTTGGTGCTGTACTCATGAAGTACACCATCAATCTCAACCTCGGTCACCGCGCAACCCGGCATCGATGAGAGCAGAATACGGCGCAGTGCGTTACCCAGAGTATGGCCAAAGCCACGCTCTAAAGGCTCAAGGGTCACCTTGGCGTGCGTCGAACTCACTTGCTCGATATCTACCAGGCGCGGTTTTAGAAACTCTGTCACAGAACCCTGCATTGTGTCCTCTCTTTGGTACTAAGCTTTACTTGGAGTAAAGCTCGACGATCAGGTGTTCGTTAATGTCCGCAGACAGATCAGAACGTTCTGGCTGACGCTTGAACGTACCTTCCATCTTGCCAGCATCAACTTCCAGCCAGGTTGGCTTTTCACGCTGCTCAGCCAGCTCCAGAGCGGCTTTCACGCGAGATTGCTTTTTCGCTTTCTCACGAATGCTAACAACGTCATTCGCTTTAACCTGATAAGAAGCGATATTAACAACACGACCGTTTACCATGATTGCTTTGTGGCTAACCAACTGGCGTGATTCAGCACGAGTAGCGCCGAAGCCCATACGGTATACAACGTTGTCCAGACGACCTTCCAGCAGAGCCAACAGGTTTTCACCAGTGTTGCCTTTCAGACGTGCTGCTTCTTTATAGTAGTTACGGAACTGACGCTCCAGCACACCGTAGATACGGCGAACTTTCTGCTTTTCACGCAACTGCACACCATAGTCAGACAGACGCGGTTTACGCGCACCGTGCTGGCCAGGAGCTTGTTCAATTTTACACTTGGTATCGATCGCGCGAACGCCAGACTTAAGGAATAAGTCGGTGCCCTCACGACGGCTCAGCTTGAGCTTAGGACCCAAATATCTTGCCATTTTCTATCTCCAACTAACCTAAAAAACGAAAGCGTTATACGCGACGTTTTTTCGGCGGACGACAACCGTTATGAGGGATCGGAGTCACATCAGTAATATTAGTGATGCGGAAACCAGCGGCGTTCAGAGCACGAACAGTAGATTCGCGGCCTGGACCCGGACCTTTAACCATAACTTCCAGATTCTTGATGCCGTATTCTTTTACGGCTTCAGCGCAACGCTCTGCTGCAACCTGAGCTGCGAACGGAGTTGATTTGCGTGAACCACGGAAACCGGAACCACCGGCTGTTGCCCAACCCAATGCGTTACCCTGACGATCAGTGATAGTAACGATGGTGTTGTTGAAAGAAGCATGGATATGAGCCACGCCGTCAGAGACTTGTTTTCTTACACGTTTACGTGCACGAATTGGTGCCTTTGCCATTATTCAATCACCCCGATTATTTCTTGATCGGTTTGCGCGGACCCTTACGGGTACGTGCGTTGGTCTTAGTACGCTGACCGCGCACTGGCAGACCACGACGATGACGCAAACCGCGATAGCAACCAAGATCCATAAGGCGCTTGATGCTCATGCTAACTTCACGGCGCAGATCACCTTCAACGACAAATTTGGCAACTTCGTCACGCAGCGTGTCGATTTGTTCTTCAGACAGCTCACTGATCTTAACATCTTCAGCGATACCCGCTGCAGCCAGAATGGCTTTAGAACGGGTCTTGCCGACGCCATAGATCGAAGTTAATGCGATCACAGCATGTTTCTGATCAGGAATGTTAATGCCTGCTATACGGGCCACTATGCACTCCTACTATTTAATATGTACGCACCATGCTGAAAAGCCCGTTTTCAGGATACTCAAATGGAAACGTACAGACATACAAAAGATTGGCTGGCTAATCTAGCCAGCTCAACCCAACTTTGCAAGAAAAATATGCGAAATAATCAGCCTTGGCGCTGTTTATGCTTCGGCTCGGCACTGCAAATCACACGGATGACACCATCACGCTTAACGATTTTGCAGTTACGGCATAATTTCTTGACGGAAGCACGAACTTTCATTTTTACTCTCCGTAACTTCTCAGACGACCTATTAGCGGCCGTAGCCTTTCAGGTTCGCCTTCTTCAATGCAGACTCATACTGACTGGACATCATCAGAGTTTGCACTTGAGCCATAAAGTCCATAATCACGACAACAACGATAAGCAGCGAGGTTCCACCGAAGTAGAACGGCACTTTCATCGCATCACGCATGAACTCCGGGATCAGGCAGATAAAAGTAATATAAAGCGCACCAACCAAAGTCAGGCGGGTCATTACTTTATCGATATACTTCGCCGTTTGCTCTCCCGGACGAATTCCTGGTACAAATGCACCGGACTTCTTCAGGTTATCTGCTGTTTCACGCGGGTTGAAGACCAACGCCGTGTAGAAGAAACAGAAGAAGATGATCGCAGACGCATAGAGTAACACATAAAGTGGTTGCCCAGGCTGCAAATACAGCGAAATTGTTGTCAGCCAGTTCCAACCAGTACCGCCCCCGAACCATGACGCGATGGTCGCCGGGAACAGAATAATACTGGAAGCGAAGATAGCCGGGATAACCCCCGCCATATTCACTTTCAGCGGTAAATGTGTGCTCTGTGCAGCATAGACACGACGACCTTGCTGGCGTTTAGCGTAGTTCACCACAATGCGGCGCTGACCACGTTCAACAAAGACAACAAAGAACGTCACTGCAAATACTAATACTGCAACCAACAGCAACAGGAGGAAGTGCAGGTCGCCTTGACGCGCTTGCTCGATAGTATGGGCGATGGCCGGCGGGAGGCCCGCAACAATACCGGCGAAGATAATGATTGAGATACCGTTACCGATACCTCGTTCAGTAATCTGTTCGCCGAGCCACATCAGGAACATTGTCCCTGTGACCAGACTTACAACAGCGGTGAAGTAGAATGCAAAGCCCGGGTTTAACACCAGGCCCTGCATACCAGGCATATTCGGTAAACCGGTAGCAATACCGATCGACTGGAATATTGCCAGCACCAGAGTGCCGTAACGGGTGTACTGGCTGATCTTACGACGTCCAGACTCCCCTTCTTTCTTCAACTCCGCCAGGGCCGGATGAACGACCGTCAGCAGTTGGATAATAATAGATGCCGAAATGTACGGCATAATACCCAGTGCGAAGATAGAAGCACGGCTGAGAGCACCACCAGAGAACATGTTGAACATTTCAATGATGGTGCCTCGCTGTTGCTCAAGCAGTTTGGCAAGTACAGCGGCATCGATACCAGGGATCGGAATAAAAGAGCCAATACGGAACACAATCAGCGCGCCGATAACAAACAGCAGTCTGCGTTTCAGCTCGCCAAATCCACCTTTGGCACTTTGAAAATCTAATCCCGGTTGCTTAGCCATCTGCTACTTATTCCTCAATTTTACCGCCAGCAGCTTCGATAGCAGCACGAGCACCTTTAGTAACACGCAGGCCACGAACAGTTACCGGAGTAGAAACTTCACCAGCCAGGATCACTTTCGCGAACTCGATCTGGATACCGATAATGTTTGCTGCTTTCAGCGTGTTCAGGTCTACAACGCCGCCTTCAACTTTCGCCAGGTCAGACAGACGGATTTCCGCTGTGATCGCTGCTTTGCGAGAGGTGAAGCCGAACTTCGGCAGACGACGGTACAGTGGCATCTGACCACCCTCGAAACCGCGACGTACGCCACCGCCAGAACGAGAGTTCTGACCTTTGTGACCACGACCACCGGTTTTACCGAGGCCAGAACCGATACCACGACCCAGGCGTTTACCCGCCTTTTTAGAGCCTTCGGCCGGAGACAGAGTATTTAAACGCATCTCTTACTCCTCAACTTTAACCATGAAGTAAACCGCGTTGACCATACCGCGAACAGCAGGAGTATCCTCGCGCTCAACAGTATGTCCAATACGACGCAGACCCAGGCCAAGCAGCGTTGCCTTGTGTTTCGGCAGACGACCGATTGCACTGCGGGTTTGAGTGATTTTAATAGTCTTTGCCATGGTCAATTACCCCAGAATTTCTTCAACGGATTTACCACGCTTGGCAGCGACCATTTCTGGAGAATTCATATTTTCCAGGCCATCAATAGTTGCACGAACCACGTTGATCGGGTTGGTGGAACCATATGCTTTAGCCAGTACGTTATGAACCCCAGCAACTTCCAGAACGGCGCGCATTGCACCACCGGCGATGATACCGGTACCTTCTGAAGCTGGCTGCATGAATACACGAGAACCCGTGTGAACACCTTTAACTGGGTGTTGCAGGGTGCCGTTGTTCAGCGCGACGTTAATCATATTGCGACGGGCTTTTTCCATCGCTTTCTGGATCGCTGCTGGAACTTCACGCGCTTTACCGTAACCAAAACCAACGCGACCGTTACCATCACCAACTACAGTCAGAGCTGTGAAGGAGAAAATACGACCACCTTTTACGGTTTTAGATACGCGGTTAACCGCGATCAGCTTTTCCTGCAGTTCGCCAGCCTGTTTTTCGATGTGAGCCATCTTACACCTCTACCTTAGAACTGAAGGCCAGCTTCACGGGCAGCATCTGCCAGTGCCTGGACACGACCATGATATTGGAACCCGGAACGGTCAAAGGAAACATTGCTGATGCCTTTTTCCAGAGCGCGTTCTGCAACAGCTTTACCTACAGCTGCAGCGGCGTCTTTGTTACCGGTGTACTTCAACTGTTCTGAGATAGCTTTTTCTACAGTAGAAGCAGCTACCAGAACTTCAGAACCGTTCGGTGCAATTACCTGTGCGTAAATATGACGCGGGGTACGATGTACCACCAGGCGAGTTGCACCCAGCTCTTTGAGCTTGCGGCGTGCGCGGGTCGCACGACGGATACGAGCAGATTTCTTATCCATAGTGTTACCTTACTTCTTCTTAGCCTCTTTGGTACGCACGACTTCGTCGGCGTAACGAACACCCTTGCCTTTATAAGGCTCAGGACGACGGTAGGCGCGCAGATCTGCTGCAACCTGACCGATCAGCTGTTTATCAGCGCCTTTCAGCACGATTTCAGTTTGAGTCGGACATTCTGCAGTGATACCGGCCGGCAGCGGATGCTCAACAGGGTGTGAGAAGCCCAGAGACAGGCCTACTGCATTCCCTTTGATCGCTGCACGATAACCTACACCAACCAGCTGAAGCTTTTTAGTGAAGCCTTCGGTAACACCAACAACCATTGAGTTCAGCAGGGCACGCGCGGTACCAGCCTGAGCCCATCCATCCACGAAACCATCACGTGGACCGAAGGTCAGAGCGTTATCTGCATGTTTAACTTCAACAGCATTGTTGAGGGTACGAGTCAGCTCGCCGTTTTTACCTTTGATCGTAATAACCTGACCGTCGATTTTTACATCAACGCCGGCAGGAATAACGACCGGTGCTTTAGCAACACGAGACATTCTTTCCTCCGATTAGGCTACGTAGCAGATAATTTCGCCACCAAGACCAGCCTGGCGCGCTGCACGATCAGTCATAACACCTTTAGAGGTAGAAACAACTGCGATACCAAGACCAGCCATAACTTTTGGCAGCTCATCTTTTTTCTTATAGATGCGCAGGCCTGGGCGGCTGACACGCTGAATGCTTTCTACAACAGCTTTACCCTGGAAATACTTGAGAGTAAGTTCCAGTTCCGGCTTGGTGTCGCCTTCAACTTTAAAATCTTCGATAAAACCTTCTTCCTTCAGCACGTTGGCAATTGCCACTTTCAGCTTGGCGGAAGGCATGGTGACCGCAACTTTGTTCGCGGCCTGACCGTTACGGATACGGGTCAGCATATCCGCGATCGGATCTTGCATGCTCATCTGTCTTTACTCCCGTGATTCAATTGGTAATTACCAGCTAGCCTTTTTCAAGCCTGGTACTTCACCGCGCATGGCGGCTTCACGCAGTTTGATACGGCTCAACCCAAACTTGCCCACATAACCATGTGGACGACCTGTTTGACGACAGCGGTTACGCTGACGAGACGGGCTGGAATCACGCGGCAGAGACTGCAGCTTGAGAACCGCATTCCAACGATCTTCGTCGGAAGCGTTCACATCAGAAATGATCGCTTTCAGTTCAGCGCGTTTAGCGAAGAATTTATCAGCTAAAGCTACGCGCTTTACTTCGCGTGCTTTCATTGATTGCTTAGCCATTCAGTAACCCTACCTTACTTGCGGAACGGGAAGTCAAAGGCAGCCAGCAGAGCACGGCCTTCTTCGTCAGATTTCGCAGTAGTGGTAATGGTAATATCCAAACCACGCACGCGGTCGACTTTATCGTAGTCGATTTCTGGGAAGATGATCTGCTCACGGACACCCATGCTGTAGTTACCACGACCGTCGAAAGACTTAGCGGACAAGCCACGGAAGTCACGGATACGTGGAACAGCAATAGTGATCAGGCGCTCAAAGAACTCCCACATGCGTTCGCCACGCAGAGTTACTTTACAGCCGATCGGATAGCCCTGACGGATTTTGAAGCCTGCAACTGATTTGCGTGCTTTGGTGATCAACGGCTTTTGACCGGAGATTGCTGTCAGGTCAGCTGCTGCGTTATCCAGCAGTTTCTTGTCAGCGATCGCTTCACCAACACCCATGTTCAGGGTGATCTTCTCGACCCGAGGGACTTGCATGACAGAATTGTAGTTAAACTCAGTCATGAGTTTGTTAACTACTTCGTCTTTGTAGTAATCATGCAGTTTCGCCATCGTACTACTCCAAATTACTTGATAGTTTCGCTGTTAGACTTGAAGAAACGGACTTTTTTGCCGTCTTCGAATCTAAAGCCTACACGGTCAGCCTTGCCGGTAGCCGCATTAAAGATTGCAACGTTAGAAACCTGAATAGCAGCTTCTTTTTCAACGATGCCACCTGGTTGGTTCAGGGCCGGAACCGGCTTCTGATGTTTCTTAACCAGGTTGATACCTTCAACGACGAGTTTGCCGGAAGACAGAACATTTTTTACTTTACCGCGTTTACCTTTATCTTTACCGGTTAACACGATAACTTCGTCATCACGACGGATTTTCGCTGCCATGATTCGCTCCTTAGAGTACTTCTGGTGCCAGAGAGATAATTTTCATGAACTTTTCAGTACGAAGTTCACGAGTTACCGGCCCAAAGATACGCGTGCCGATAGGCTGCTCGCTGTTATTGTTTAAAATAACGCATGCATTACCATCGAAGCGAATGACAGAACCGTCAGGGCGACGAACACCCTTCTTGGTGCGCACCACTACCGCCTTCAGCACATCACCTTTTTTGACCTTACCACGTGGAATTGCTTCCTTGATGGTGATCTTGATGATGTCGCCTACGCCTGCGTAGCGACGGTGCGAGCCACCCAGAACCTTGATACACATTACGCGACGTGCACCGGAGTTGTCGGCGACGTTCAGCATAGTCTGTTCTTGGATCATTTTAGTGCTCCGCTAATGTCAACTACTACCTGAGACTCTAAAATCAGAGCCGTTAAAAAGCCCCATATCGAGGGCGCGGCATTATAACACCGCTTCTGCAATATGGGTAGAAAAAATAAACGGCTCATCGCTGAGCCGTTTATTCGTATTGAGAATGCGTACTCTATTACAGAACCGCTTTCTCTACAACGCGAACCAGCGTCCAGGACTTAGTCTTGGACAGTGGACGGCATTCACGGATTTCAACCTTGTCGCCGATACCACATTCGTTGTTCTCGTCATGTACGTGCAGTTTGGTCGTACGTTTGATGAATTTACCGTAGATAGGGTGTTTCACAATACGTTCGATAGCTACAACAATGGATTTCTCCATTTTGTCGCTAACAACACGACCTTGCAGAGTACGGATTTTATCGGTCATTACGCACCCGCCTTCTGAGTCAGTAAAGTCTTAACGCGTGCAACATTGCGACGCACTTGCTTCAGCAGGTGAGTCTGTTGCAGCTGGCCACTTGCAGCCTGCATACGCAGGTTGAACTGCTCACGCAGCAGGTTCAGCAGCTCAGCGTTCAGCTCTTCAACGCTTTTTTCACGCAGCTCTTTTGCTTTCATTACATCACCGTCTTAGTTACAAAGGTGGTTTTGATAGGCAGTTTCGCTGCTGCCAGGCCGAAGGCTTCACGGGCCAGCTCTTCCGGAACACCGTCCATTTCATAAAGGACTTTGCCCGGTTGGATCAAGGCAACCCAGTACTCCACGTTACCTTTACCTTTACCCATACGAACTTCCAGTGGCTTCTCGGTGATTGGTTTGTCCGGGAATACACGGATCCAAATCTTACCTTGACGCTTAACTGCACGGGTCATTGCACGACGTGCTGCTTCGATCTGACGTGCAGTCAGACGACCACGGCCAACAGCTTTCAGACCGAAAGTGCCGAAGCTAACATCCGTACCCTGCGCCAGACCACGGTTGCGGCCTTTGTGCACTTTACGGAATTTTGTACGCTTTGGTTGTAACATCAGCGACGCTCCTTATTTACGGCCTTTACGCTGCTGCTTTTTAGGTTGAGCAGCCGGTTTTTCCGGTTGTTCAACAGCAGCCATACCACCCAGGATCTCACCTTTGAAGATCCATACCTTAACGCCGATTACACCGTAAGTGGTGTGCGCTTCAGAGGTGTTGTAGTCAATGTCAGCACGCAGAGTGTGCAGCGGTACGCGACCTTCGCGGTACCATTCGGTACGTGCGATTTCCGCGCCGCCCAGACGGCCGCTAACTTCAACTTTGATACCTTTAGCGCCCAGACGCATTGCGTTCTGTACAGCACGCTTCATAGCACGACGGAACATAACACGACGTTCCAGCTGAGAAGTGATGCTGTCAGCAACCAATTTAGCGTCCAGTTCAGGCTTACGAACTTCAGCGATATTGATCTGTGCAGGAACGCCAGCGATATCCGCTACGACCTTGCGCAGTTTTTCTACGTCTTCGCCTTTCTTACCGATCACGATGCCAGGACGAGCGGTGTGAATGGTCACACGGATGCTCTTAGCTGGACGCTCGATAACGATACGAGATACAGACGCTTTAGCCAGTTCCTTAGTCAGGTACTGACGTACTTTAAAATCGCTGTCCAGGTTGTCAGCGAATTCTTTGGTGTTCGCAAACCAGGTAGAGTTCCATGGTTTTACAATACCCAGGCGAATACCATTAGGATGTACTTTCTGACCCATTGCTAGTCTCCAGAGTCTCAGCGATCGGACACAACCACAGTAATGTGGCTGGTGCGCTTCAGGATGCGATCTGCACGACCTTTCGCACGCGGCATAATGCGCTTCATGCTTGGGCCTTCGTCTACGAAAATTTTCGCAACTTTCAGATCGTCAATGTCAGCGCCATCGTTGTGTTCAGCGTTAGCAATGGCAGATTCCAGTACTTTCTTGACCAATACCGCAGCTTTCTTGTTGGTATAGGTCAGGATGTCCAGGGCCTGCGACACTTTCTTACCGCGAATCAGGTCAGCAACAAGGCGAACCTTCTGAGCAGAAGAACGAGCATGGCGATGTTGAGCTAAAGTTTCCATCTCTTCCTCCTACCTTATTTCTTCTTCGCTTTTTTATCAGCAGCGTGGCCGCGATAAGTACGAGTCGGTGCGAATTCACCCAGTTTGTGACCAACCATTTCGTCGGAAACAAAGACTGGAACGTGCTGACGACCATTATGGACAGCGATGGTCAAACCGATCATGTTAGGAAAGATCGTTGAACGACGGGACCAAGTGCGCAGGGGCTTCTTGTCTCCGCTTTCCACCGCTTTCTCTACCTTCTTCAGCAAGTGCAGGTCAATAAAAGGACCTTTCTTGAGAGAACGTGGCATGGCTTATCCTCTAAAATTATTTGCTACGGCGACGTACGATAAATTTATCAGTACGCTTGTTGCTGCGGGTCTTCTTACCTTTGGTCTGAACGCCCCACGGAGTTACCGGGTGCTTACCAAAGTTACGACCTTCACCACCACCATGTGGGTGGTCTACTGGGTTCATCGCAGTACCGCGAACGGTAGGACGAACACCACGCCAGCGTGCAGCACCTGCTTTACCCAGAACGCGCAGCATATGCTCAGCATTGCCAACTTCGCCCAGAGTAGCGCGGCAGTCTGCTTCGACTTTACGCATTTCACCAGAACGCAGACGCAGGGTGACATAAGCACCATCACGAGCAACGATCTGAACGTAAGTACCAGCGGAACGAGCCAGCTGACCGCCTTTACCTGGTTTCATTTCTACGTTATGAACGGTAGAACCAACCGGGATATTGCGCATCGGCAGGGTGTTGCCTGCTTTGATTGCAGCATCAACGCCAGACTGAATCTGGTCGCCAGCTTTCAGGCCTTTAGGGGCCAGGATGTAACGGCGTTCGCCATCTTTGTACAGAACCAGCGCGATGTTCGCGGAACGGTTCGGATCGTACTCAAGACGCTCAACAACTGCTGGGATACCGTCTTTGTTGCGTTTGAAGTCAACAATACGATAAGCCTGCTTGTGGCCACCACCGATGTGACGAGTGGTGATACGGCCATTGTTGTTACGACCACCGGATTTGCTGTTTTTTTCCAGCAACGGAGCAAAAGGTTTGCCCTTGTGCAGCTCAGGGTTAACCACTTTAACTACGTGGCGACGACCCGGAGATGTCGGTTTACATTTAACAACTGCCATTGTATTACTCCTCCGACTTACTCAGCGCCGCCAACGAAGTCCAGGTTCTGGCCTTCTTTAAGGGTGACGTAAGCTTTTTTCCAGTCGCTACGACGACCGATACGCTGTCCGTGACGTTTAACTTTCCCTTTAACTACCAGGGTGTTAACGACTTCGACTTCGACTTCAAACAGTTTCTGCACAGCAGCTTTGATTTCTGCTTTGGTCGCGTCTTTAGCAACTTTGAGAACGATGGTGTTAGTTTTTTCCATCGCAGTAGACGCTTTTTCAGAAACGTGCGGTGCACGCAGCACCTTCAGCAGACGTTCTTCACGAATCATGCCAGCATCTCCTCAACTTGCTTAACAGCATCAGCAGTCATTACGACTTTGTCGAAGGCGATCAGGCTAACCGGGTCGATACCAGTTGCATCGCGTACGTCAACCTTGTGCAGGTTGCGCGCAGCCAGGAACAGGTTTTCGTCCAGCTCACCGGTGATGATCAGCACATCTTCCAGAGCCATGTCTTTCAGTTTCTGTGCCAGCAGCTTAGTTTTAGGTGCTTCAACAGAGAATGATTCGACAACGATCAGACGATCCTGACGTACCAGTTCGGACAGGATGCTTTTCAGCGCGCCGCGGTACATCTTTTTGTTAACTTTTTGACTGTGGTCCTGTGGACGCGCAGCGAAGGTTACGCCACCTGAACGCCAGATCGGGCTCTTGATAGAACCTGAACGCGCACGGCCGGTACCTTTCTGGCGCCATGGCTTTTTGCCAGAACCAGTTACTTCAGCACGAGTCTTCTGAGCACGAGTACCCTGACGAGCACCAGCTGCATAAGCAACAACAACCTGGTGAACCAGCGCTTCGTTGAAATCACGACCGAAGGTAGTTTCGGAAACAGTCAGCGCGCTCTGCGCGTCTTTCAATACTAATTCCATTGCTATCCCCTTACGCCTTCACAGCTGGTTTAACGATCAGGTCGCTACCGGTTGCACCCGGAACTGCACCTTTAACCAGCAGCAGGTTGCGCTCAGCGTCAACACGTACTACGTCCAGGCTCTGAACAGTTACACGTTCGTTACCCAGCTGACCTGCCATTTTCTTGCCTTTGAACACTTTGCCCGGAGTCTGGTTCTGACCGATAGAACCCGGAACGCGGTGAGACAAGGAGTTACCGTGGGTAGCGTCCTGGGTACGGAAGTTCCAGCGCTTAACGGTACCAGCAAAACCTTTACCTTTAGAGGTACCGGTTACGTCAACTTTTTTAACGTCAGCAAACAGCTCAACGCTAATGTCCTGACCTACGGTGAACTCTTCGCCTTCAGCAAGACGGAATTCCCACAGACCACGGCCAGCTTCTACGCCAGCTTTAGCGAAGTGACCCGCTTCTGGTTTGGTTACACGGTTAGCTTTTTTAGCACCAGTGGTCACCTGAACAGCGCGGTAGCCATCGTTAGCCAGATCTTTAACCTGAGTAACGCGGTTTGCTTCAACTTCGATTACGGTTACTGGGATTGAAACGCCATCTTCAGTGAAGATGCGGGTCATGCCCACTTTTTTACCGACTAAACCAATCATTGTATCAACCTCTCAATCGCTCGATGACCTGATTAACCCAGGCTGATCTGCACGTCTACACCGGCAGCCAGATCCAGACGCATCAGAGCATCAACGGTTTTCTCAGTTGGCTCAACGATGTCAACCAGACGCTTGTGAGTGCGGATTTCGTACTGATCACGCGCGTCTTTGTTAACGTGCGGAGAGATCAGAACGGTGAAGCGCTCTTTGCGGGTCGGCAGCGGGATCGGACCACGGACTTGCGCACCAGTGCGCTTAGCAGTCTCGACGATTTCCGCGGTTGATTGATCGATCAGACGATGATCAAACGCTTTAAGGCGGATACGGATTCTTTGGTTCTGCATGAGACCAGAGCTCCAATTATTTTATAAACGAAAATGATTACTCCTCAAACCCATTACGATTGATGGGAGAGTGTAACCGTTCTTACGTAGCTCCCCAATTGGGAGCATTGTTGAGCAACAAAATGAGTTACTCCGGTTCAGATTGAACCAGCCGTCAATTACGACAAGCCCGCGCATTATACGTAAATCTGAGCCAGACGCAAGCCTAGTTTAGATATTAAGCGTTCAGGATACGTTTTGCGTGACTGCTCGCAACATATTGAGAAATGTAATCCGCAGAGTATTTTTTACGGAAGGAGGTAAGCAGCCCCCTGCTTTGTCATTTGTCATCGACATGCGTTTTGTAGAGGATGCGCGGAAATCCTTTTTGAGGCGCAAACATGTTAACCCCCCTCCCCTTTCTGTTTATCTATGTGCTCCTGACGATATTGCTGGTTCGTAGCGATATTCTTCACGGGCTCTTACCCGACAAGCTTGTTTGTCCTTTGCTTTGGTTGGGTCTGCTATACCATATGTGCATAAAACCTGACGATCTTTCCGACGCAGTGACGGGGGCAATGGTGGGTTATCTGGGGTTTGCGGCTATCTACTGGGGGTACCGGCTGGTACGAAAACGCGAAGGTATGGGGTATGGCGATGTGAAATATTTCGCAGCACTCGGTGCCTGGCATGGCGTCTGCATTTTGCCTGTACTGGCATTAACTGCCGCACTCACGGCGATGAGCTATTTGGCTATCCGGAAATTGGTGCTTCGGGATAACTATGCGTTTAAAAACCCACTGCCCTTCGGGCCATTTCTGGCGGCAGCGGGTTTGTGCGCTAGCTGGCAGGAGGTAATTAATCTGCCACTTTGATTTGTGACTGAAGGTAGTTCTGCAAACCGATTTTGCTGATCAGGTCGAGTTCAGTTTCCAGCCAGTCAATATGGCCTTCTTCATCTGCCAGAATTTGAATCATCATATCGCGGCTGACATAGTCATGGACGCTGTCGGCATAGGCGATTGCTTCGCGCAGATCTTTCGCGCCTTCAAGTTCCAGTCTGAGGTCGGAACGTAGCATCTCCTCAACATCTTCACCGATGCCCAGTTTGCCAAGATCCTGTAGGTTAGGAATACCTTCAAGGAAAAGGATACGCTCGATGTACTTATCGGCGTGTTTCATTTCGTCGATGGATTCGTGATATTCAACATCGTTGAGGCGAGTTAATCCCCAATTTTTGAACATTCGTGCATGAAGAAAATACTGGTTGATTGCGACAAGCTCATTTCCCAATAATTTATTGAGATAACTTATGATTTTAACATCACCTTTCATTATATAGTCCCTCCGCTTCCACTCATTGAAGCGTAGATGGGGCATCCGGGATGTCAAAAAAAAAGAGGGGAGCTTAGGCGATCTCTTTAAACTCCGGGATCTGCATCAACTCATCCTGCATGATTTCACGAGCAGCGCGTACACACTTACCGCATTGATTTCCCACTGGAACAAACTTGCGGAGCTGCTGGAAAGATTGAGGCTGGAACTGGCGAACGGCCTGACGAATTTTTTTGTCACTCACACCATTACATAAACAAACGTACATAAAAACTCCCGTTCAAAATATGCGCAAAGTGTAAGTGAGAATGGTTATGATTACAATAGCACAAGCACAGAGATGCGGGACGGCAGAGGACAAATAATGCGAAAATTTATGACAAGAAAACCACAGATAACAAAAAAGGACGCCGAAGCGTCCTTTTTTAATTCAGGGATAATTAATTAGCCCAGAACTTTAGCAACAACGCCCGCGCCAACGGTACGGCCGCCTTCACGGATTGCGA
>NZ_JBPTTK010000034.1:0-20571 GCF_053290175.1 Enterobacter sp. 186315
GTATGGATGACGGATGGCTGGCCGCTGTATGAATCACGCCTGAAGGGAAAGCTGCACGTTATCAGCAAGCGTTACACTCAGCGCATTGAGCGACATAACCTGAATCTGAGACAACATCTGGCAAGGCTGGGACGGAAGTCACTGTCGTTCTCAAAATCGGTGGAGCTGCATGACAAGGTCATCGGGCATTATCTGAACATAAAACACTATCAGTAAGTTGGAGTCATTACCTACGACATCGGTAGAATACATTTACTGGAATTCGCCGTTAGCATGAACACTGCGGCGTATGCTAGGGGTTTTCAGGAGGCGTGTCATCTGTCAGTTAATCGGGAGCACCGTTGATGGTCGTCATTTTTGTAACATATCTTGTTTCCCGTTTGCTCCTGAAGCTCTGGGAACTGTATGACCAGCCCGACGGTGATGATTAACGGGACTGAAACAGGGTACGGCAGAGCAATATGGGGCTCATGTCCTGCTACGTAACCCGTCAGTAAAGCCCTGCTGCGCACCTGACGCTAAGCACTAACCCGCCTGCAGTTACCTGGTCGAATACAGCCCGCGAAGCTTTCTTGCCTGCGTCTGATGTGCTTCCGCACCGGCATTATTGACCTGCTCATGCACGAGAGCGGCTTTTTCTCCGGCATTCAGTTCGTTAAAAGAAGAAGACGAGGTCTTTGAATTTGCATCACTGCCGGACAGCATTTTTTTATGTTCCTCAATCATTTTCTGATGCGCATAGGACGCGCTGTTGTTCATAAATGAATGAGCAACAATGGCCCTTTCATGTTCATTCATTTCAGAGAATGAGGGCGTGTTGTTTTTATTAACCCTGTCCGGTAAGTTTTCATGCGTCGAGGAGTTCACATGACTGACGGCTGAGGCATTATTAACAAATCGATGTGCTTCACGGGCAATATCACTGGACTGAGCAAAAGCTGCCCCACAAAATAAAGCTGTAAACGCAGTGGTCGTGATTAATATATTCATGTGTAATTACCTTCTGAGGTACATAAAAGATGTCCTTATGATCATATATAAAAATAATCAACCTGTGGGGAAGATGACGTAAATGTAATACAGCTATGTACATTACACGATTGTAATGAATTTGTTTCTTAAGGTGTGCTAGATTCATTTCATTGTAAGTGGATGAACCAGTAATTTAATTTAAATCGGTTCTCGAATTCTGTCAGTAACCATACTTTAAATAAGGGAATGCGCATGCTGTTGAAAACGTCTCGACGAACTTTCCTGAAGGGGTTAACCCTCTCTGGCGTAGCCGGAAGTCTTGGCGTATGGAGTTTCAATGCGCGTTCCAGTCTGAGCCTGCCAGTTGCCGCATCCCTGCAGGGTACTCAGTTTGACCTGACCATTGGTGAAACGGCCGTCAATATCACGGGCAGTGAGCGTCAGGCCAAAACAATCAATGGAGGCCTGCCGGGGCCCGTTCTTCGCTGGAAAGAAGGTGACACCATTACCCTGAAGGTCAAAAACCGTCTTAATGAACAGACGTCCATTCACTGGCACGGCATTATTCTTCCGGCCAATATGGATGGTGTTCCGGGGCTGAGTTTTATGGGCATAGAGCCTGATGATACCTACGTTTACACCTTTAAGGTTAAGCAGAACGGGACTTACTGGTACCACAGCCATTCCGGTCTGCAGGAACAGGAGGGGGTATACGGTGCCATTATCATCGATGCCAGGGAGCCAGAACCGTTTGCTTACGATCGTGAGCATGTGGTCATGTTGTCTGACTGGACCGATGAAAATCCTCACAGCCTGCTGAAAAAATTAAAAAAACAGTCGGATTACTACAATTTCAATAAACCAACCGTTGGCTCTTTTTTCCGCGACGTGAATACCAAGGGGCTGTCAGCCACCATTGCCGATCGGAAAATGTGGGCTGAAATGAAAATGAATCCGACTGACCTCGCGGATGTCAGTGGCTACACCTACACCTATCTCATGAACGGGCAGGCCCCGCTGAAAAACTGGACCGGACTGTTCCGTCCCGGTGAAAAGATACGCTTACGGTTTATCAACGGCTCGGCAATGACCTATTTCGATATCCGTATCCCCGGGCTGAAAATGACGGTCGTGGCTGCAGATGGCCAGTATGTAAACCCGGTTACCGTTGACGAATTCAGGATTGCCGTTGCCGAAACCTATGATGTCATTGTGGAGCCTCAGGGTGAGGCCTATACCATCTTCGCACAATCCATGGACAGGACCGGTTACGCTCGAGGGACACTGGCCACGAGAGAGGGGTTAAGTGCTGCCGTTCCCCCCCTCGATCCCCGTCCTCTGTTGACCATGGAAGATATGGGTATGGGGGGAATGGGACATGATATGGCAGGAATGGACCACAGCCAGATGGGAGGCATGGATAACAGCGGAGAGATGATGTCTATGGACGGTGCTGACCTTCCGGATAGCGGGACATCCTCCGCGCCCATGGATCACAGCAGCATGGCCGGTATGGATCATTCCCGGATGGCCGGAATGCCGGGTATGCAAAGTCATCCTGCGTCAGAAACGGATAACCCACTGGTTGATATGCAGGCGATGAGCGTCTCTCCGAAATTAAATGATCCGGGTATTGGTCTTCGAAATAACGGAAGAAAGGTTCTCACGTACGCGGATTTGAAAAGCCGCTTTGAGGATCCTGACGGACGTGAACCTGGCCGTACCATAGAACTGCATTTAACCGGCCACATGGAAAAGTTTGCCTGGTCATTTAACGGAATCAAGTTTTCAGATGCCGCACCGGTGCTGCTGAAATACGGTGAGCGGCTCAGGATCACGCTGATCAACGATACCATGATGACTCACCCCATTCACCTGCATGGTATGTGGAGCGATCTGGAAGATGAAAACGGTAATTTCATGGTTCGTAAACACACAATAGATGTTCCCCCTGGTACAAAACGCAGTTACAGAGTGACAGCAGATGCGCTTGGCCGCTGGGCGTATCACTGCCATTTGCTCTATCACATGGAAATGGGAATGTTTCGTGAAGTCCGGGTGGAGGAATGATGCGAATGAAGAGAAATTTGAAGGCCATACCTGTTCTGGTCGCCGGTTTGTTTACCTCACAGCTTTCTATTGCGGCGGGCTCCGTCTCTGCAGATCCCCACGCCGGGCACGACATGTCTGCCATGCAGATGCCAGCAGATGAGAATTTCACTGAGATGACGTCAATGGAGCCCATTGTAACTGAGAGCAGAACGCCAATTCCGCCTGTTACCGATGCCGACCGGAAGGCTGCATTCGGCAATTTACAGGGGCATGCGATTCACGACAGTGCGATTAATTATCTGGTTCTGCTGGATCAACTGGAATGGCAACGGTCGGATAACACCAACAATTTCAGCTGGAGTGTTAACAGCTGGATTGGAGGCGACACAGATCGGATTTGGCTAAAGAGTGAAGGTGAACGAAGCAATGGGGAAACGGAGGCGGCTGAAGCGCAGTTACTCTGGGGACATGCGGTTGGCCCATGGTGGGATTTGGTTGCGGGTGTCAGGCAGGATTTCAGACCTGCTTCTGCCCGGACCTGGGCTGCTGTCGGTTTTCAGGGGCTGGCACTCTATAATTTTGAGTCTGAAATTACGGGTTTTGTCAGTAATGGCGGAAAAGCAGCCCTTCGTCTGGGAGGAGAATACGACGTTTTACTGACTAACCGGCTCATACTCCAGCCATCCTATGAGGTGAATTTCTACAGTCAGGATGATGAATCGCGGGGTCGCGGCAGGGGACTGACTGACACAGAGCTGGGGCTCCGGCTGCGCTATGAAATACGCCGTGAGTTTGCACCCTATATAGGCGTTTCCTGGAATCAACTTTACGGGAAAACATCCGATATGGCGAAAAGAGAAGGTGAGAAAGACCATCAGGTAGTATTCCTGGCGGGAGCCAGAATCTGGTTTTAACGCACTGATATAAAACACTC
The DNA here is from genome assembly GCF_053290175.1 of Enterobacter sp. 186315. Taxonomy (NCBI): domain Bacteria; kingdom Pseudomonadati; phylum Pseudomonadota; class Gammaproteobacteria; order Enterobacterales; family Enterobacteriaceae; genus Enterobacter; species Enterobacter sp. 186315. The sequence goes on from NZ_JBPTTK010000034.1 coordinate 3,959, forward strand.
AACTAAACAGGTAAATAAAATGTCGATTTTAAATAAAGCCATTCTTACAGGTGGCCTCGTTATGGGCGTTGCTTTCTCTGCTATGGCCCATCCGGAATTAAAAAGCTCTGTGCCACAGGCTGATTCAGCCGTAGCGGCCCCGGAAAAGATTCAGCTTAATTTCTCGGAAAATCTGACCGTGAAATTCTCAGGTGCAAAATTAACGATGACGGGTATGAAAGGCATGTCATCACATTCTCCGATGCCGGTCGCGGCAAAAGTGGCGCCAGGCGCTGACCCTAAATCGATGGTCATTATTCCGCGAGAGCCTTTACCCGCTGGCACTTATCGTGTTGACTGGCGCGCGGTTTCTTCAGATACGCACCCTATTACCGGTAATTACACCTTTACAGTGAAGTAATATTATGAACGACCTGATTATGATTGTTATTCGTTTTCTTCTTTATCTGGATTTGATGGTAATATTTGGATTGCCATTTTTTCAGATATATGGAATAAGCGGTGTCAGACATGAAACCTATAACCTGACTAATTTCAGGTCGTTTATAACCTTTGCTGTTGTTACAGGCATCATTCTTACTGGCATTAATATGCTCCTGGTATCTAATGCCATGAGTGGAGTAACTGACCTCAGAGAATTATCCATCCATGTTATCGAGATGGTGATAGAAGAAACTGATGTGGGTATTAGCTGGATTGTCAGGCTCTGTGCCCTGTTTACCACACTCGGTGCTTTGTTCCTTTACACTAATAAGAGAGTATTGTCCTGCCTGCTGATGACGATGAGTGGGGGCGTGGCGCTGGCTACACTTGCCTGGGGAGGACACGCCGTTATGCATGACGGTCTGCATTACTATCTCCATTTACTGAGCGATCTGACCCATCTCGGCGCTGCAGGTGCCTGGACAGGTGCTCTGGTTGCATTTGCTATCCTGCTGATGCGCAGAAACGAGCATAATGCACAGAGCGTCATTGTGATATCTGACTCCCTGGCAAAATTTGCCACGGCAGGAACGGTGATTGTTGTAGCCCTGATCCTGAGTGCGCTGGTCAACTATCTGTATATTGCTGAGGGTAACTTAACTCCCTTATTCAACAGTTCCTGGGGGAGGATATTGCTTGCCAAGACGGCTCTGTTTGTTCTGATGCTTCTTCTGGCTGCAGCAAACCGGTTTCACCTGGGTCCCCGGCTTGAAGTTATGGTCAGGGAAGGGAATTATGATCGCAGCGTTGCCCTGATGCGAAACAGCATCCTGACAGAATTCGTTGTTGCGATTATCATTCTGGGCGCCGTAGCGTGGCTCGGAATGCTTGCTCCGTCTCAGGTCAGCTAGGGGACAGCCAAAGCTCATGCGTGAGATTTTTACTTTCATATCAGCGAGTTGACCATGCAGCGTATTTTAATCGTTGAAGACGAACAAAAAACAGGTCGTTACCTGCAGCAGGGACTGGTTGAGGAAGGCTATCAGGCCGATCTCTTTAATAATGGCCGCGATGGTCTCGGGGCCGCGTCGAAGGGACAGTATGATTTGATAATACTGGACGTGATGCTGCCTTTCCTCGACGGGTGGCAAATCATCAGCGCACTGAGGGAGTCCGGGCACGAAGAACCGGTCCTGTTTTTAACCGCAAAGGACAACGTGCGGGACAAAGTGAAAGGACTGGAGCTTGGCGCAGATGACTACCTGATTAAGCCCTTTGATTTTACGGAGCTGGTTGCACGTGTAAGAACCCTGCTGCGCCGGGCACGCTCGCAGGCCGCAACAGTCTGCACCATCGCCGATATGACCGTTGATATGGTGCGCCGGACCGTGATCCGTTCGGGGAAGAAGATCCATCTCACCGGTAAAGAATACGTTCTGCTTGAGTTGCTGCTGCAACGCACCGGAGAAGTGTTACCCAGGAGTCTTATCTCGTCCCTGGTCTGGAACATGAATTTTGACAGTGATACGAATGTGATTGATGTCGCCGTGAGACGTCTGAGAAGTAAAATTGATGATGACTTTGAGCCAAAACTGATCCATACCGTTCGCGGTGCCGGATATGTCCTGGAGATCAGAGAAGAGTGAGGTTCAAAATTTCCCTGACCACACGCCTGAGCCTGATTTTTTCTGCGGTGATGCTTACGGTATGGTGGTTATCAAGTTTTATCCTGATTAGCACCCTTAATGGCTATTTCGATAATCAGGACCGCGATTTTCTGACAGGTAAACTTCAGCTCACCGAAGAGTTTCTTAAAACAGAGACGTTCCGGAACAAAACGGATATTAAGTCATTATCAGAAAAAATAAACGATGCGATGGTAGGGCACAATGGTTTATTCATTTCTATAAAAAACATGGAAAATGAAAAAATTGTTGAACTCTATGCCAAAAATTCTGTTGTTCCAGCGGTCCTGCTTAATAAGTCGGGTGATATTCTCGACTATATGATCCAGACGGAAGAAAATAACACCGTGTACCGCAGTATCTCGCGGCGGGTTGCCATGACGCCGGAACAGGGTAAAAGCAAACATGTCATCATTACGGTTGCCACGGATACTGGGTATCACACCCTGTTTATGGACAAACTCAGTACCTGGCTGTTCTGGTTCAATATCGGTCTGGTCTTTATTTCTGTTTTTCTGGGCTGGCTGACCACACGTATTGGTCTGAAACCGTTACGGGAAATGACCAGTCTGGCTTCCTCCATGACTGTACACAGCCTGGATCAGCGTCTAAATCCCGATCTGGCTCCGCCGGAAATCTCTGAGACCATGCAGGAGTTCAATAATATGTTTGATCGCCTGGAGGGGGCATTCCGGAAACTGTCAGATTTCTCGTCTGACATCGCGCATGAGCTGCGCACACCAGTCAGTAATCTGATGATGCAGACGCAGTTTGCACTGGCTAAGGAAAGGGATGTTTCGCAATACCGCGAAATTTTATTCGCTAACCTGGAAGAACTGAAAAGGTTGTCACGAATGACCAGTGACATGCTTTTTCTGGCACGTTCAGAGCATGGTCTGCTGCGGCTGGATAAACATGATGTGGATCTGGCAGCCGAACTGAATGAATTACGTGAGTTGTTCGAGCCCCTGGCAGACGAAACAGGAAAGACAATCACGGTTGAAGGAGAGGGCGTTGTTGCCGGAGACAGCGATATGCTCCGACGTGCTTTCAGTAACCTGCTTTCCAATGCAATCAAGTATTCTCCCGATAACACCTGTACAGCGATACACCTTGAGCGTGACAGTGACTGTGTGAACGTGATGATTACGAATACGATGTCCGGCCAGGTTCCCGCTAATCTGGAACGTTTGTTTGACCGGTTCTATCGCGCAGACTCATCAAGGTTCTACAACACGGAAGGCGCGGGGCTGGGATTATCAATTACAAGGTCGATCATTCATGCTCACGGCGGCGAGCTGTCAGCAGAACAGCAGGGGCGGGAAATTGTGTTCAGTGTGCGTCTGTTAATGGATTAATACCGTTATTCAGGAGAAACCCGGAAGGTGACAAAAATGTCATCGTTCAGTCACGCGATAAACAGAGGCGGTTTTTTATAATCAGCCATAAATCAGGACAGCGTGATAATTCAATCGCCCGGTTCCTGGCGTGATGATCAACCAGCCCTGAGATCAAATGCTTTCTCTGTTATAAGCATTGATTGTTCGGGTATGAAAACACCGGAGACCCAACCATGAAAAAGATCCTTGTATCCTTTATTGCCATGATGGCTGTCGCTTCATCTGCCTGGGCTGCAGAGACAATGAACATGCATGACCAGGTAAATAATGCCCAGGCGCCTGCCCATCAGATGCAATCATCCGCTGAAAAAAGTGCAGTTCAGGGGGAGAGCATGAAAATGATGGATATGAGCGGTCACGATCAGGCCGCAATGTCCCATGAAATGATGCAAAACGGCAATTCTGCTGCCCATCAGGACATGGCTGAAATGCATAAAAAAATGATGAAATCCAAGCCAGCAGCTTCTAACGAAACAGCAAAATCATTTTCCGAAATGAACGAGCATGAGAAAGCCGCTGTTGTGCATGAGAAGGCGAATAATGGTCAATCTTCCGTTATTCATCAGCAGCAGGCGGAAAAGCATCGCAGCCAGATCACCCAGAATTAACCCGCAGCTCCACTTGTCAGACCCTCATTTGACGCCGAAGTCACTGGCTTACGCTCCCGTCCGGGAGCGTTTTTTTCCCATATATCAAACTTTAACTCTGAAGAGGTGGAAGTATCTGACCAACACTGTCACGTAACGCCAGATAACTACAAAAACACCTTTTTCCTCCTGTAAATTGCAGTTCCTGCCCGCCAGGATAATTATCCCGAACTCTGTCAATGAACAATCAAGGGCAATACAAGGGGGATGCAATACACCCCTGTTTTTCGGGAAATAAGCGAGGATTGACCATTTCTTGTTAATCCCTGAAATGTTCCTTGTTCTTTATGCGGTTAGATGCGGATATTGAATTTACTGAGATCCCGCGTAATGGCATACCCAAAGCACTCCTCAAAACGAAACGCAGCCTGCCACGACGAATGTTGACGCAAAACATCATCACAGTGAGTAGGTATAGTTCGTGTTCGATATTGGCTTTAGTGAACTGCTATTGATATTCATGGGGTCCGCTTGGAAAACGGAAAATATCCTACGTTAAGCCTGTTTCTTTAGCTGGCATTACAAAAAGCGAGCGTCTGCATGGTACAGACAGACACCCGAATACGATAAAAATGAGACGAAAAAAACAGGTTACTTAACCCGCTTCCCCGTTTCGTCAATGACCTTTTCGCCGTCCTCTTTGGTAAACGCTCCTTTCTGACCTTCAGGTAGAATATCCAGCACTATTTCTGAAGGGCGGCAAAGACGAGTGCCAAGCGGCGTAACGACTACCGGCCGATTAATCAGGATCGGATGTTGAAGCATAAAATCAATCAACTGCTCATCACTGAATTTCTCTTCATCAAGGCCCAGGTGTTCATAAGGCTCAACATTCTTACGCAGCAATGCACGCACCGTAATTCCCATATCTGAAATAAGTTTAATCAGATCATCACGGGTCGGTGGCGTATCGAGATAATAAATAATGGTCGGTTCGTTACCGCTGTTACGGATCATCTCCAGCGTGTTGCGTGAAGTGCCGCAGGCCGGGTTGTGATAGATGGTAATGTTGCTCATATCTTTATCTCATTACAAAGTGATGGAAAGCCGCAACGCCAGCGCGGCCAGAGTGACAAACAGCACGGGCAGAGTCATGATAATGCCGGTGCGGAAGTAATAACCCCAGGTGATCGTTATATTTTTCCGGGCAAGCACATGCAGCCAAAGCAGGGTTGCCAGACTGCCAATCGGGGTGATTTTCGGGCCTAAATCGCAGCCAATCACGTTGGCATAAATCATTGCCTCTTTGACGACGCCAGTCGCCGTACTCCCGTCAATCGACAGCGCGCCAATCAGCACCGTCGGCATATTGTTCATCACCGACGACAGGAACGCGGTCAGGAAGCCGGTGCCGAACGTTGCTGCCCATAACCCCTTTTCTGCCAGCAGGTTCAGTACACCAGACAGATACTCCGTGAGCCCGGCATTGCGCAGGCCATAGACCACCAGGTACATGCCCAGCGAAAAAATCACGATCTGCCATGGCGCACTGCGCAGGACTTTCCCTGTGTTGATGCCATGACCTCTTTTCGCCACGATAAACAGTACTGCTGCGCCAGCAGCTGCTATCGCGCTGACAGGGATCCCCAGCGGCTCCAGAACGAAGAAACCGACAAGCAGCAATAACAGGACAATCCAGCCCGCCCTGAACGTTGCCGCATCCTTTATCACACTGGCAGGCGTCTTCAGCAGCGAAACGTCATACGTTGCCGGAATATCCCTGCGGAAGAAGAGATGCAGCATGATCAGCGTGGCCGCAATCGCTGCCGCATCCACGGGGATCATAACGGAGGCGTACTGCGTAAAGCCCAGATCGAAGAAGTCCGCCGAGACGATATTCACCAGGTTAGAAACAATGAGTGGCAGGCTGGCCGTATCTGCAATAAATCCTGCAGCCATGACAAAGGCCAGTGTCGTGCCCTGGCTGAACCCCAGTGCGAGCAGCATCGCAATCACAATCGGCGTCAGGATCAGCGCGGCGCCATCATTGGCGAACAAAGCAGCAACAGCGGCACCGAGCAAGACTATCCAGGTGAACAGCAGGCGGCCACGTCCGTTACCCCAGCGGGAGACGTGCAGTGCGGCCCACTCAAAGAAGCCGGACTCATCGAGCAGCAGGCTGATGATGATGACCGCAATAAATGCCGCTGTCGCGTTCCAGACGATATTCCAGACAACGGGAATATCAGCGATATGGATGACACCGGTTCCCAGCGCCAGCACAGCCCCGATACTCGCGCTCCAGCCAATACTCAGGCCTCTGGGTTGCCAGATCACCAGTACCAGCGTCAGTAAAAATATACTCCCTGCCAAAAGCATCTCAGACCCCATCATATATGATTTTGTAAATATGTTTTCCTGCCTCAGCAGGAGGTGCAGGCTGATTTGTCCAGCCATTCACGTACATCCTCGCGCAGACACTGCCAGGTCGTCGTGATTGTCTCTGCTGCCCACGCCGGAATATGGGGTGACAGACGATAGTGGATCCATTTGCCTTCCCGACGGTCAAGAACCAGATCAGCCTCGCGAAGGATAGCCATATGTCGCGAAATTTTGGGCTGCGATTCGGAGGTGGCAACGCAGATATCGCAGACGCACAATTCTCCGGACTCCCGGAGAAGCATGACGATGGCTAGCCGTGTTTCATCCGACAGGATTTTGAAAAGCTGAACAGGTTGTAGCATTTTTCACTCCGTTCCCTTTAGAATACACATATGTTAGATCATATATATTAACTTTAAAATCACCTGTTCTCTCCGGAGGAGAAAAATGGAACAATTTCCAGCCCTGAATACTGACTGTTTTGATCAACATATTGCCGAACGTCTGCACCTGCAGGAGCCCCCACGGATTCTGATCCTGTATGGCTCAGTAAGGGAGCGCTCCTACAGTCGCTTTGCCGCGGAGGAAGCAGGTCGCCTGCTGACGGCGATGGGCGCGGAGGTGAAATTCTTTAACCCCTCCGGTTTACCCCTGCCGGATGATGCCCCGGATACGCACCCTAAAGTCTCCGAGCTACGCGGGCTGGTCAGATGGTGTGACGGGATGGTGTGGAGCTCGCCGGAACGGCACGGGGCTATGAGCGCGGTGATGAAGGCGCAGATCGACTGGATACCGTTGAGTGAAGGCGCGGTTCGTCCTTCGCAGGGCAAGACACTTGCAGTGATGCAGGTTTGCGGCGGTTCGCAGTCCTTCAATGCCGTGAACCAGATGCGCATTCTGGGCCGCTGGATGCGGATGTTCACAATTCCCAACCAGTCCTCGGTGGCGAAAGCCTGGCAGGAATTTGATGAGAACGGAAGGATGAAGCCGTCCTCATGGTACGACCGTATCGTAGATGTCGCAGAGGAGTTGTTTAAAATTACGTTGCTGCTCAGGGGACAAACCAGCTACCTTGCAGATCGCTACAGCGAACGAAAAGAGAGTCATCAGGAACTTTCGTACCGCGTCAATCAGGAAAAAATATAACGCCTTCTGATCGTATAAATACACACCATGAGCGTTTTCACAAAGTCTCCTTCTGCCAGGCAGCGGATAATCTTACATGTGTCTGTCGTTTTCAGAAGACGGCAGACCGGACTAAAACCATAGGCATATCATTTGCCTTCAACAAGTTCACCGAACAGCTCTTTCACCCTGTTTCTGGCGTCCGTTAGCGCTATGTGCCCTTGTCCGGTGATTTCATATACTCGCCGGATTCGTCGACCGGCCTGAACATGTCGTGAAGTGAGATACCCCTTCTTTTCCATACCGTGCAGCATCGGATACAGGGTACCCGGGCTGAGTTGATAACCGTGGTGTCGCAATTCCTCAATGATGCCCAGACCAAAGACGGGTTCTTTGGCTGCATGATGCAGGATGTGCAAACGGATCATCCCGCCGTAAAGATCTTTGTCGGTCACGCCCGGAACCTCACAGTGCTAAACTCAACAACCAACCCGCAACACCGCAACTCACTACGACCAGCCACGGCGGCAGTTTCCAGAACATCAGAGCGACCAGTGCCACAAGGGCAAGGCCGAAATCTTGCGGAGCGAGAACTGCGCTCGTCCATACTGGTTGATAGAGAGCTGCCAGCAGAAGGCCAACTACGGCTGCATTAATACCCTGCAACGCTGCTTGTGTACGGATATTGCGGCGCAGACTTTCCCAGAACGGCAATGCTCCCACAATCAGAAGGAAGGACGGTGCGAAAATTGCCAGCAGACAAACCAGACCACCCAGCCAGCCAGAAGGCACCTGGTTCATCGAAGCCCCGAGAAAGGCTGCAAAAGTGAACAACGGTCCAGGAACGGCCTGGGCAGCGCCGTAGCCAGCCAGGAATGTATCAGTGCTGACCCAGCCAGAAGGAACGACTTCAGTCTGCAGTAATGGCAGCACGACATGCCCGCCACCAAAAACCAGTGATCCGGTCCGGTAGAAAGTTTCTACCATTAACAGCGTCGGATTTGGGAATATCGCCGTCAGCAATGGTAACCCTGTCAGTAGCACAAAGAACAGCGTGAGCCAGAACAATCCGACGCGACGCCGTATTGAAACGGGCAGCGGATCATGTACCGTCGTCTGCTGAGGTTTGAACAGTAACATGCCAGTGACAGCCGCAGTGACGATTACTCCCACCTGTCCCCAGGCCGATGGCACAAGAAGCACAAAGCAGGTTGCCACTGCCATGACAGTAATACGCGGTATATCCGGGCAAAGATTTCGGGCCATGCCCCATACAGCTTGCGCGACCACCGCAACGGCTACCACTTTCAGCCCATGCAATACACCAGAGGGCATCACATCCCCGTAACTGGTCATCCCCAGCGCAAACAGGATCAGTGCAACTGCTGACGGTAGCGTGAAGCCGGCCCATGCTGCCAGCGCCCCGGTATAACCGGCCCGGGACAGCCCGAGCGCTATACCAACCTGACTGCTTGCTGGTCCCGGAAGGAACTGGCACAGAGCGACCAAATCTGCATAGCTGCGCTCGGTCAACCACTGCCGTCGCGTCACAAACTCATCGCGGAAGTAACCCAGATGGGCAATTGGGCCGCCGAAGGATGTCAGGCCAAGTCGGAAGAAAATCAGAAAGACAGCCCAGGGGCTGTGATCATTCCTGGCAGTATCGTTCATGGTCAGATCCTGATTGCTGGTTTTATTGGCTATTATAATCGAATTTCGTTATCGAAATTCGATTATAATAGCCACTGCTCCCTGTGGATAGAATGATGTTTCATGCTTTCCAGATGTTTACTTCAAGAACAGTTTCAACTGCCTGGCCAGTTATGGGCTTTATTCACATTCAGTATTATTGCTGTCCTGCTTTTACCCGGAGTATGGTTTGCCGGGTGGTATTAAATTCTCTGGCAACCGCACTGATACTGGCCCCGGAATTAAGGCGCTCTGACACTATTTTTTTTTGCTCCTCGCTCAAGATGGGCGGACGACCGAAGCGTTTCCCGGCTGATCTTGCCCGAGAAATCCCTGAATGTGTGCGTTCAATCAGCAGATCCCTCTCAAACTCAGCCACAGCTGAAATCACCTGCATCGTCATTCTCCCGGCAGCGCTGGTCAAATCAACACCTCCGAGCGCCAGGCAGTGAACACGAATATCTGACGAAGCCAGTTGCTCAACAGTTTTTCTGATATCCATGGCATTACGCCCAAGACGATCCAGCTTGGTGACTATCAGCACATCACCATTTTCCATGCGATCAAACAGCCGGATAAATCCGGGACGTTCGCTGGCAGCAACCGAACCACTTATATGTTCCTCAATCAGTCGCTGGGGTCTGATGGCAAAACCCGCCGCTTCAATTTCCCTTCGCTGATTCTCGGTGGTTTGCTCAAGAGTCGAAACCCGGCAGTAAGCAAAAACTCGTGACATAGGAAACTTTCCGTACGAAATGGATGTCCGAATTATAACGTATGTACGAAACAAATTTCGCTGACTTTCGGACATATTGTTTGCGAGGCGTACGAAACCGACCGGTTTCGGTCAGTGTAAAGCGATAACCAAAACGAACTATATGCAGAGGAAGCATTTATGCCACGGAGACAAATACTCAGCAGTGAAGAAAAAGAGCGCTTGCTGGTTGTGCCGGATGATGACGTTCTTCTGGCGCGCATGTGTTTTTTGAGTGAACATGACCTCGCTCTTATTAATAAACGCCGCAGACCTGCAAATCGCCTGGGCTTTGCTGTTTTACTCTGTTATTTGCGAGGGTCGGGGTTTCCTCCCGACAAAAATATTTCCCCTCACGACGGGGTTGTTTCCCGGCTTGCGGCTCATTTGAAACTTCAGCCTGATTTGTGGGCCGAGTATGCATCAAGAGAGGTCACCCGCTGGGAGCATCTGGCTGAACTATACCGCTATCTGGAATTATCCCCTTTCAACCGGGCGCTGCAAAAAACCTGCATTCGCCACCTTTATCCCCACGCTATGCGGACAGACAAAGGTTTTTTGCTTGCGGAAGAAATGCTCTCCTGGCTTCACAATAAGGGGTAAGCGGATTAAATGGTTGATCTTACCTTTGCATGAGAGTGAGACAGACCGGCATCTCATCGGATTATCTGGTTGATGCTTCACCTACTGCTGGTGCATGTTTCCTTCGCTAATTCCAGCAAGAACCCCACACGCCTCAACTTCCCGGTCATCGTTGCAACTCGCTCTCAGTGAAACGAGTTGTTTCTCAAGCGCTTGCAGAGCGGTTATCTGCGACCGCACATGAGAGATGTGATCATCGAGCAAGGCGTTGACGGCGGTACAAGGCTGATGAGGGTCGTCCTGATAGCTCTGTAGTTCGTGAATCTCAGCCAGTGACAGGCCCAGGATTCTGCAGCGACGGATGAAGGCCAGCCCCTCACCATGCTTCTCGGTATAGACACGGTAACCGTTGTCCTGCCGATCAGGCGGCGGCAACAAGCCCTGCTGTTCATAGAAGCGGATCGTCTGTGTTTCGACCCCTACCAACTGCGCCAACTGACCAATGCGCATCAGCCTCCTCCCCAACGGATTCTTTACTCTATTGACCTTATAGTAGCTTTATAGTTTTAAATGGTACCACAACATTGTTCAAGTGGAGTCGTATCATGAGCAAATCCTGTGGTGGCGCCTGTGGCGGTGATGCAACGTCCGCAGCGGATACCGATATACAGGCCTCCTCCGAGGCGCCAGGGAGATGGGTCAGTGTTTATGCCGTGCCGAAGATGGACTGTCCATCAGAAGAACGAATGATTCGCCTAGCCCTGAACGGCTTTGAGGAGATTCGGGCGCTGTCCTTCGACTTGTCGAACCGCCGGCTGAAGGTCGTGCATGACGGCGAGGTCGAGCCCGTCACCTCGAAACTGAAGACCTTGGGGCTAGGCGCCTCGCTTCAGGAAACCGTCGCTGCAAATCCGGAGACCATCAAGGCCGCCGAGTTTTCGGCAGCTTCTGCTAAGCAAGAATCCGGGACCCTGCGCTGGTTGCTCGGCATCAATGCACTTCTGTTCGTGGTGGAAATGACTGCCGGTCTGATCGCCCAGTCCACCGGCCTGATTGGAGAATCCCTGGACAATTTTGCCGATGCGGCGGTGTACGGGCTTGCCCTTTATGCGGTTGGACATAGCGTGAAAATGCAGGTACGTGCCGCGCATCTTGCTGGTGTACTGCAACTGATCTTGGCTGTGGGCGTGCTCGTAGAGGTGGTGAGACGCTTTGTATTCGGTAGTGAGCCTGAATCGCTGGTGATGATGGCTATCGCATTCGTCGCATTGATTGCCAATACCAGTTGTCTGCTGCTCATATCCAAACATCGGGAAGGCGGGGCGCACATGAAGGCAAGCTGGATATTCTCGGCCAACGACGTGGTGATCAACCTGGGGGTCATCACCGCCGGCGCCCTGGTCGCGTGGACCGGTTCCAATTATCCGGATCTGATTATCGGCACCATCGCGGGGGGCATTGTACTTAACGGTGCCAGACGCATTTTGGCGTTGAAGGGTTAAATAATGCTCATTATTGGCAAAAAGCTCTCGCCGTATGCCCTATTGTCCATATCGGGCCTGCTGGCAGCGTCTGATCAGGCTGTAAAGTGGCTGGTGCAGCAATCAATGGCCTATGGCGAGTATGTTTCGGTGACCCCGTTCTTTAACTGGGTGCACCTATGGAACACCGGTGCCGCATTCAGTCTTTTTGCGAATGGTGGAGGCTGGCAGCGCTACTTTTTTATCGGAATCGCGGTAGTGGTCTCGATTTTTCTGATCAAGCTGATCCTTGAAAATCGTCATAAAGGAGAAGCCATCGCTTACAGTCTTATCCTCGGTGGCGCCATGGGCAACCTGATTGACCGGGTCTTTCGCGGCTATGTTGTGGATTCCTTTGATTTCTATTGGCGAGACTGGCATTGGCCGGCCTTCAACCTGGCTGATATTGCAATTGTCCTCGGTGCCTTACTTTTCGTTTCCAGCAGCTTGTTGGGTAAAAAAGCAAACACCAATGCCGAGCCGGATGGATCTGACTGACACCTACGCCTATACAACACCATGACCGAACTTCCCGACAACATCCTTCACCTGCCGCAATACCAAGTACTGGGCTGCAAATCAACCGACGACGAAATGCACTTCCAGGTGGACGTGCCCGATCCCATCGCCTGCGAGGAATGCGGCGTGCAGGGTGAGTTCGTACGGTTCGGCAAGCGTGACGTTCCCTATCGTGATCTGCCCATCCACGGCAAGCGGGTCACTCTCTGGGTGGTCCGCCGCCGATACACCTGCCGGGCCTGCAAGACAACATTCAGGCCCCAGCTACCGGAGATGGTGGACGGATTCCGTATGACACTGCGGCTGCATGAGTACGTGGAGAAGGAATCCTTCAACCACCCCTACACCTTTGTGGCGGCACAGACCGGCCTGGACGAGAAGACGGTGCGCGACATCTTCAACGCCCGCGCCGAGTTCCTGGGGCGCTGGCACCGCTTCGAGACGCCCCGCATCCTGGGCATTGACGAGCTATACCTGAACAAGCGCTACCGCTGCATTCTGACCAACATTGAGGAGCGAACCCTGCTCGACCTGCTGGCCACCCGCCGCCAGGACGTGGTGACCAACTACCTGATGAAGCTGAAAGACCGGCAGAAGGTCGAGATCGTCAGCATGGACATGTGGAACCCCTACCGGGCAGCGGTCAAGGCTGTGCTGCCCCAGGCCCGTATCGTGGTCGATAAGTTCCATGTGGTGCGCATGGCCAACGATGCCCTAGAGAGAGTGCGCAAGGGCCTCAGAAAGGAGCTGAAACCGTCCCAGAGCCGGACTCTCAAGGGAGACCGGAAAATCCTGCTGAAACGCGCTCACGAAGTCTCAGACCGGGAGCGCCTCATCATGGAGACCTGGACAGGCGCGTTCCCGCAACTGCTGGCCGCCTACGAGCACAAGGAGCGCTTCTACGGCATCTGGGACGCCACCACACGGCTCCAGGCAGAAGCCGCCCTGGACGAGTGGATAGCCACCATCCCGAAGGGCCAAAAGGAAGTCTGGAGCGATCTGGTCAGGGCAGTGGGAAACTGGCGCGAAGAGACCATGACCTACTTCGAGACGGACATGCCCGTCACCAACGCTTACACGGAGTCCATCAACCGACTGGCCAAGGACAAGAACCGTGAAGGGCGCGGTTACTCCTTCGAGGTGATGCGGGCACGAATGCTCTACACCACGAAGCACAAGAAGAAGGCACCGACTGCGAAGGTCTCTCCTTTCTACAAGAAAACCATCGGTTACGGACTGCCGGACTTCGCAGAGGAACTCAACTACGGAGTCGATCTATCAACCATCTGAGGGTGGTATCAGATTGATGGGGTGAAGGTGCCCCATCAACCATTAAATCCGTATACCCACAATAAGAATGTCATTTTCCCCTCAGTTGATGTCATTGAGCGGACCCTGGCTGAAGCAGCAACGCTTGCAGACAGGGCGGTTTTTTCTGCGCTTACCGCGCAGCTTGAACCAGGGCACAAAGCGGCACTGGACCGTCTGCTGAGATCTGAGGGTGAGCAACCCTCACGGCTGGCCTGGCTGCTCCAGCCTCCGGGAAAAATTAATGGCAAAAATGTCCTGCAACATATCGACCGGTTAAATGCGATTGAGGCGCTGGCACTGCCTGACGGTATTGCGCTTTCCGTTCACCAGAACCGGCTCCTGAAACTGGCACGCGAAGGCAGGAAAATGAGTAGCCGGGACCTGGCAAAATTCACGGATGTTCGCCGTTATGCCTCGCTGGTTTGTGTTATATCGGAAGCCAGGGCCACCCTGACTGACGAAGTTATTGATCTGCACGAGCGTATTCTGGGCAGTCTGTTCAGCAGGGCAAAACGCACGCAAGCCGAACGGCTTCAGCAAACGGGAAAGCTGATTCAGAGTAAGCTGAAGCAATACGTTACCATCGGGCAGGCATTGCTTAACGCCAGAGAGTCTGGTGAAGATCCCTGGGCCGCAATAGAAGACGTCCTTCCCTGGCAGGAATTTATCAACAGCGTGGAAGAGACGCGCTTCCTGTCACGTAAGGACAACTTTGACCCGTTGCATCTGATCACAGAAAAATACAGTACGCTGCGTAAATACGCCCCCCGGATGCTGTCTGCGTTGCAGTTCAGGGCTGCACCCGCCGCATTGCAGCTCAGTGACGCGCTGGACACCGTCAGAGAGATGTATCGAAAACAACTCCGAAAAGTACCGCCTTCCGCGCCAACCGGGTTCATCCCGCAAAGCTGGAGAAAGGCTGTGATCACTCCCACCGGCATTGATCGAAAATATTACGAATTTTGCGTGCTGAATGAGCTGAAGGGAGCCTTACGTTCTGGTGACATCTGGGTAAAGGGATCACGCCGCTACCGGAATTTCGATGATTATCTGATCCCGTCTGACGATTTTGAAAAATCACTCCGTGATAATCAGCTATCCCTTGCCATTCCGACCGATTGCCATGAGTACATCAAGAACCGTATGACACTTCTGGCATCGCGCCTGGAGGAAGTGAATGCGATGGCGCTGGTCGGTGATTTACCTGATGTTGATATATCGGATAAAGGCGTGAAAATAACCCCGCTGGATAATAGTGTCCCTTCAGCAGCATCCCCTTTTGCCGATTTGGTTTATGGCATGCTGCCTCACCCTAAAATTACTGAAATTCTGGATGAAGTGGACGGCTGGACCGGTTTTACCCGCCATTTCACGCATCTTAAAAATAAACACGTCAGACCAAAAGACAGAAAGTTGTTACTGACCACCATCCTGGCCGATGGCATCAATCTGGGGCTGACGAAAATGGCCGAATCCTGTCCGGGAGTGACAAAATCGTCACTGGAGGGCATTCAGGCCTGGTACATCAGGGATGAAACATATTCAGCCGCGCTGGCTGAGCTGGTTAATACTCAGAAACAGCGGCATCTGGCTGCATTTTGGGGCGATGGTACAACGTCTTCGTCTGACGGGCAGAACTTTCGGGTGGGGAGTCACGGGCGTTATGCGGGTCAGGTCAATCTGAAATACGGGCAGGAACCAGGCGTGCAGATTTACACGCATATCTCGGATCAATACAGCCCATTTTACACCAAAGTGATCAGTCGCGTGCGCGACTCCACCCACGTACTTGACGGTCTGCTATACCACGAAAGTGATCTGGAAATTACAGAGCATTACACTGATACCGCTGGTTTTACGGAGCATGTTTTCGCGCTGATGCATCTGCTCGGATTCGCTTTTGCCCCAAGGATCCGGGATCTTCACGACAAGCGGCTTTTTATTAAGGGAAAGGCTGAGCGTTATCCGGGACTTCAATCTGTGATAGCCACAACACCACTGAATCTTAAAGACATTGAGACGCACTGGAATGAGGTACTTCGCCTCGCAAGCTCGATAAAACAGGGGACTGTTACCGCATCGCTCATGATGAAAAAACTGGCCAGTTATCCTAAACAAAATGGCCTTGCAAAGGCATTGAGGGAAATCGGACGCATCGAACGGGCACTGTTTATGCTGGACTGGTTTCGCGATCCATCACTGCGCCGACGCGTACAGGCTGGGCTGAATAAAGGTGAGGCCCGCAATGCGCTTGCACGAGCGGTCTTTATGCACCGGTTGGGTGAGATCAGAGATCGGGGGCTGGAGAATCAGAGCTACCGGGCCAGTGGTCTGACATTGCTGACTGCGGCGATCTCCCTGTGGAATACGGTATATATAGAAAGAGCCATAGATTCCCTGAGACGAAAAGGGATCCCAATTAATGAGCAACTGATTTCTCATTTGTCCCCTCTGGGATGGGAGCACATCAATCTGAGTGGGGATTACGTCTGGCGGACAAACCTTAAGCTGGGGCAGGGTAAATACAGTTCATTACGCTCAGTGGATAGTGGTCTGTACAAAAAACAGGCTTAGCGTAGGATATTTAATGAGATGGTCACTCCCTCCTTCCCAGTACTATGCTGAGGACAGGCTTT
>NZ_JBPTTK010000035.1:0-16710 GCF_053290175.1 Enterobacter sp. 186315
TCTGAGGTGAGCATATCACCTCTGTTCAGGTGGCCAAATTCAGTAAACCACTTCAACCACAACAATGATTCTCCTCAAGCCATTTATCAAATCGTTCAGCTTCAATATCCAGCAACTGGTCTTTCACGCTTCCCATAACACCTGCACCTCTCTGTGTGGTCCTCTAAATGAGAAATCCCGCCTGTTCACAGCTTTCCTTACGGCCTGCTGCTATAAAAGATCCATATACCATGCCGCTTCATCAGGGCAGCTCAAATCGAGCTCAAACGCTCCTTCAGGAAGCGTACGGGATTTATAACCGCCGTCAGAATACTGAAAGGCCCACTCTTTCATATCCGGAGCATCGAGGCGGCTGGCCATTTCCTCGTATATCCCATTCTCCTCATCGAGAAGCACAAGAAGAGTTTCCCCCTGCGTATTTATCGTACGGTATAGCCATACTTTCTGGCAGCCATAACCTGAAAGCATTTCCAGAATTGAAGAAGGTGAAACGCTGTTGCCCTGATTGATGTATGTCGTTGTGTTACTCATAATTGATTTCCTTATCGTAAGCTTTCTACTAATTACTGTATTTATCATCATCTGCGTAACATTCCATTGTCCGCCTAAAATGATTAGCAAGATAACAGTACCATCCCGCAATTACCGGATGCACCAATCCCGAAATTCCGAAAAATCGATAATAGCAGGGTTTCCGGAAGCGAGAAGGAAAGCTGTATCAGTACAGCCCCGACAGGCGGGTCAGGAATTGGGAGGGAGGAGTGTTACTAACTTATTATAATATAGCACATATTTAATCTTTTTTTCAAAAATATGCGCAGAAAATCGCCGTGATCCGGGACTGCCTTTTTTCGGATCCCGGATGACAAAACGCATGATATTTCCTGTAAATGCAATTATTCATAACATTTATATTCATATATGTTAAAAGTGCGAAATTAGCATCAGTTGTTGGTTATTATTAAGATTTCAGCAACAAACCGTATCCCACCCGCTTCGTTAAAAAAACCGAAGGTCATCAGAAGCGCTCACTGATCGTTCCGGGCTGAGACGGTGGCAGCGTCACGGGTAATGTCTCTATTTTATTGGTCGTGAGGAAGGCCGGATAATGGCCAAACTAAGAAGCCATAGCATTGGGGGCAGCCTGCTGATCTGGTATGATCGAGCAGAGGCTCATCTCAATGAGCAATCCCCGCAACAAATTTTTTCGGGGTGCAACAGACCCTTTAGTGTCCAGGCCTGAAAAAAAAGAAAGCACGGTCTCTGAGAGACTACGGTCCTTACGCAACCATACCGGTTAGCGAGCTTTATATTTTCATTATGACTATCTGTATAACAGGGGAATGAATGTGATTAAAAAAATATGCGAAGT
This sequence comes from Enterobacter sp. 186315, assembly GCF_053290175.1. Classification (NCBI taxonomy): domain Bacteria; kingdom Pseudomonadati; phylum Pseudomonadota; class Gammaproteobacteria; order Enterobacterales; family Enterobacteriaceae; genus Enterobacter; species Enterobacter sp. 186315. The sequence goes on from NZ_JBPTTK010000035.1 coordinate 1,373, forward strand.
GATTGATGGAGAGTATGTCTGTGACATTGATATCAGTGTGGAAGAATGGAAAACTTTATTAACAAATGATAAAGTTTTTGACACAAAAAGTATTGCAGCGTTAAAAAAATGGTTTATTGAGCCAAATCATTCCTGCACATGCTTCGATATTGGTAAGAAGTACGACCTGCACAGCATGAGTGCTAATGGAGTCATAAACGGACTGGGTGGCAGAGTTCAAAAAGAACTTGGTAGATTCGAGGTTAAAGGTGTCGGAAATATCGCATCCGGTACAAAATTCATTACCGTAATGAAGAGTAAAGAAATCGGCGGAAAACCCAAAAGAAACTTATGGACAATTCGTGAGGAACTTGTTCAGGCAATTAACGAACTGGATTTTTTTGGTACAACAGAAATGGCCAGCAGTGAGTATTACTCTGACGATGAGTTGATCAATGCCATAGAGAAAAGTAATATCTTTGACAACGTTCAGACGTTTGAATATACAGGGGAAGCCAAACCAAAGAAAAATGCAATAGAAGTAAAAAATGGCCTCTCGTATCCCAGGAGTAAAGGCGTATCCCAAAATGCGCTGAATAAAGCAGGTTACAGATGTGAAGTCGATAGTGACCACCCAACATTCAGAAGGCGAAATTCATCCTTAAATTACACAGAACCTCATCACATTGTACCTATGTCCAGGCAAGATGCTTTTGACACATCTCTTGATGTTGAAGAAAATATCATATCTCTGTGTTGCAATTGCCATAAACAAATTCACCTTGGTCAGGGTTATGAAGATATGCTGAAAGAAATATACACTGCGCGAAAAAGGTTATTAAAAAAAGTTGGTATTGATATATCACTGGAAAACTTGATTCTTTATTACAAAATGGAAAGTAAGTGAGATTCAAACGAGAGTGATACCTTCGTTTTATTGGTCGGGATGAACAGCAGATGATGTTTCCGGCAAGTATCGGGTCCAGAAACTTTCTGTTAAAAAAGAGGTAAAAGTAGTCTTGAGCCCTGACTGCGAATTGCCATTGCGCATGACCAGAGAACAGGACGAACCCCTGCCAAACCCAGGCATGAGAAACACCTTTAAAACATAGACTTAATTAAAATCAGCAATTCCCATCGAAATAATAAGCAAGCAGAATTGGCTCAGGTGAATTTCACTCGGTGCAGTGCATGCGTTGGGGGGGGTAAAAGGAAAAACCCGAAATGAATCGGGTTTTGATTAATTAACGATTAACAGGTTCCCGTGCCCGGGAACACTCTGACTGTACGCGCAATATATTATTTCCGCAATCATTATTTTTGATTACCAAGCCATTTATTCATCTGCTCAATTTCACCTTTTTGAGCTTTAATGATGTCCTGCGCGAGCTTTCTCATTTCCGGATCTTTTCCGTATTTTAGCTCGGTCTCAGCCATTGCTATTGCCCCTTCATGGTGTGCTACCATGCCTTTCGCAAAAGCCTTGTCGGGATCGGACTCTTTTACAGCGGCCATCATTTTGTCATGCATACCTTTCATGCCGGACATATATTCCTGTGACGATGCCGATGAGGATATATCTGACATTTTCATTTCTGAATGTTCTGCGGAAATCGCTGGCAGGGAAAACATCAGTATAACAAAAAGCGAATTTGTGATTTTCATATAATAAACCCTTTCAGATGGTTACCGGATAAGTTTAGCTGAGTCAGACAAAAAAGCCCCCTGAAGGGGGCAAAAAATAACAACATATCCGTATAAGGGACAATCTATCAAGGAAAGGGTAACCGCACGGAAACTTCAGTTGTCATCAGCCCGCATTGATCATGCGGCGGTGTGCATCAGCCATAGCCTGATGGGGGCCGGACTGACCGTTATTCGTAAATTCATGGGCAACAGCTGCTCTTTCATGTTCATTCATCGCCGCAAACGAAGTCGCCGGACGGGAAGCGTTAACGGTGCCAGTTCCCATCATCTTCTGATGACTTTCCGCCATTTTTTTATGTGCATCTGCTGAACCATTGTTCATGGTTTCATGAACAATAATAGCCTGTTCATGCTGATCCATACCGGCCATCCGTGGAGCTGCCCCCTGGATGGCGGCTGGAGTTGAAGAAGACTGCATCTGATGGGCCGGAGCCTGAGCATTATTGACACGCTCATGGATATTTACAGTTTCAGTGGCCCAGGCCGTAGAAATTAAGCTCAAACCTAACACTGATGCTAAGACGATATTTTTCATGGTAACTCTCCATTTCTGAATTAGTGATGTCCGTGAATTTCGATCTGTGTCCTCAGTAGTACAACTGACAACTCTACAGACCTTATTCCGCCGGGATGAGGCTTTAATACAACTCCTGGCTTGTGCTGATGCCGTGTATGGATGAAGTAATAATGCCTTCCTGATAAGTTGCACTAATTATATCGAATGGCTTCTGTTTGCTGCATGACAGGCTAATGACATCTTTGTCATTTAAATCTTTATTCTCAGTACTGGGTTTCCGGAATCATTTTCTCCAGTCTGGGCACGGATAGGATAAAACGAGTTGAACGTACGTCCGATTCCACCTGCACTCTTCCGTGATGTGCTTCCACGATGGACTTCACAATCGCAAGGCCGATGCCGCTGCCTTCTCCTTTTCTTTGTCTGGACGGATCTACCCGATAAAAACGGTCAAACAGCCTTGATAAATGCTCTTCAGGGATTGGTTTCCCCGGATTTTCAATCACAAGGTCAAAAAAGCTCTCCTGCTCTCTTATTGAGACGGTGATTGCCTGTCCCTCCGGGGTATAACGCAGGGCATTGGATAACAGATTATTGATCGCCCTTCTGAACATTTGTGGATCTCCCTCAACCAGGCAGGGCATCCCGTTAAATTTGAGCGTGATATTGCGTTCTTCGGCCCAGGCTTCGAAAAACTCGAAGACTTTCATGACTTCCGCTCTGAGGTCAAACATGACCCTGTCAGGTATCAGCTGATTATTATCTGCCTGTGCCAGGAACAGCATATCGCTGACCATTTTGGTCATCCGGTTATACTCTTCAAGACTGGAATAGAGGACATCCTCAAGTTCCCTCTGGGTTCGATCCTGACTCAGTGCGATTTCAGTCTGCGTCACCAGATTGGTGATGGGCGTTCTGATCTCATGCGCGATATCGGCAGAGAAATTGGCCTGGCGGGTAAAGACATCCTCAATCTTTCCAATCATATGATTGAACGAGATAACCAGTTGCTCCAGCTCAATGGGAACGCGTGTCGGTTCCAGTCGCGCATCAAGATTCTCGGAGGTGATGTTTTTAATGGCATTGCTGACATTACGAAGGGGCAGGTGCCCCTGACGGACAGCGATTCGAATGATCAGAACAATCAACAGGCTTATCACGACGGCAATCGCAATCAGGTTCTTTTTCAGCGCATCGAGGTAATGGAGATGGAAATTAATGGATAGGCCAGTCAGCATGACATAGTTCTGCTGTTTGCCCTGAAATATCGCCTGACCAGAGGAGGCGATAATCCTGTATGTTTCCATCTTCATTTCGGACCCGGTATCCATCGGTCCCGCAGGATCCTCCACCGTCCAGAGAAAGACATCCCGTGCGCGGCTGTGCTCGCTAAAATCTGCTGAATTCACTGCCGGGCGTAGTGCCGCCCCCTGAGCTGAGCTAAAGAGCACTTCACCCCTGGGATTGAGGAGCAAAAGGGCAACGTTGCGGTAGCTGGCAATTGATTCCTTTATTTTGCTTATTTTTTTATCATCCGGATCCACCGGGGACTGCAGTATACGGTTCAGTGTGGTGCTGATTTGTTGAAGATCGCTGACATCCTGCTCGGCAAAATGATTTTCAACAGAATGCAGCATAAACCAGGTGAAGGCGATAAAAGCCAGTATCGTGGACAGGCTGATAAAAAAGGTCAGCCGCAGAGCGAGTGAGAAAGGGCGTCTGGAAGGTTTGCTATGCATCCGGGACCTCCAGCATGTAGCCCACGCCCCGGACTGTCTGGATCAGCTTTGTCTCGTAATCGTTGTCTATTTTAGCGCGGAGTCGCTTTACTGCGACATCGATCGCATTAGTGTCGCTGTCAAAATTCATGTCCCAGACCTGAGAGGCAATCAGGGAGCGGGGAAGAACCTCTCCCTGATGGCGAATGAAAAATTCCAGCAGGCTGAACTCTTTACTGGTGAGCACAATGCGGTTTCCGGCGCGACTGACTTTTCTGGATACGAGATCAATCGAGAGGTCAGCCACCTTAAACTGGCTTTCCGTGATCATCGTGTTTCCCCGCCTCAGAAGGGTTCTCACCCGGGCGAGCAGTTCGGCAAACGCAAAGGGTTTAACCAGATAATCGTCCGCACCCAGTTCCAGTCCTTTGACCCTATGTTCGATCGTGCCGAGGGCTGTCAGCAGTAAGACCGGCATACCCTTTCCGGCAGTGCGCAGCATGCGGATGATATCCCAGCCGTTCACATCAGGTAGCATGATATCCAGAATGACTAAATCATACTCGGCTGTCATGGCGAGATGATATCCGGTAAGACCATTATCAGCGTGATCCACTACGAACCCTGCCTCTGTAAGCCCTTTGCTGAGATATTCACCTGTTTTAATTTCGTCTTCGACGATCAATATTTTCATCTTGCTCCCCGGCTGGCTGCTAATGTCATTCTATTGCGCCCACGATCGTTATCAACGGATTACAGCAAAAATGACAACATTGTCATTATCCTGTCACTCGGCAAACAGAGAGCGTTAGGTAAAGTACCCCTATCAATACTCTGGACTTCATTTGAACCATTTACCAGGTCTGCCTGGACGAGAAGCGTTATGTTCAAATTAAAATTACTCAGCATTAGCACGATATTCATCCTGGCAGGCTGCGTGTCGCTTGCGCCTGAATATCAGCGGCCCGCAGCACCGGTACCCCAGCAGTTTTCACTGTCCCATAACAGCCTGACGCCAGCGGTAAATGGCTATCAGGATACGGGCTGGCGTAACTTTTTTGTCGATCCCCAGGTTACCCGGTTGATCGGTGAAGCTCTGACTAATAACCGTGATTTGAGAATGGCTGCCCTGAAGGTTGAAGAGGCCCGAGCCCAGTTCAACGTCACGGATGCAGATCGTTATCCCCAGCTGAATGCCTCATCCGGGATAACATACAGCGGTGGTCTGAAAGGTGACAAGCCGACCACACAGGAGTACGACGCGAGACTGGAGCTCAGCTATGAGCTCGATTTTTTCGGCAAACTTAAGAACATGAGTGATGCTGACCGCCAGAACTACTTTGCCAGCGAAGAAGCCCGTCGGGCCGTACACATCCTGCTGGTCTCCAACGTTTCACAGAGCTATTTCAGCCAGCAACTGGCGTACGAACAACTCCGTATTGCGCGGGAAACGCTGAAAAATTATGAACAGTCCTATGCTTTCGTTGAGCAACAGCTCGTGACCGGGAGTACGAACGTTCTGGCACTTGAACAGGCGAGAGGACAAATCGAAAGTACCCGCGCCGAAATAGCCAAACGAGAAGGCGATCTGGCTCAGGCAAACAATGCCCTGCAACTGGTGCTGGGAACGTACCGCGCACTTCCGTCAGAAAAAGGGATGAAAGGCGGGGAGATCGCACCAGTAAAATTGCCACCAAATCTATCTTCACAAATTTTGCTGCAGCGACCGGATATTATGGAAGCGGAATATCAGCTGAAAGCGGCTGATGCCAATATTGGCGCAGCGCGAGCGGCCTTTTTCCCCTCCATTACCCTGACCAGTGGTCTTTCCGCAAGCAGTACGGAGCTGTCCAGCCTGTTTACGTCAGGAAGTGGAATGTGGAATTTTATCCCTAAAATTGAAATTCCTATTTTTAATGCTGGCAGGAATAAAGCCAATCTGAAGCTGGCTGAAATTCGCCAGCAACAATCGGTGGTTAATTACGAACAAAAAATTCAGTCAGCCTTTAAGGATGTTTCCGACACGCTTGCGCTGCGCGACAGCCTTAGCCAGCAACTTGAGTCACAGCAGCGTTATCTTGATTCACTTCAGATAACTCTCCAGCGTGCCAGAGGATTATATGCAAGTGGTGCTGTCAGTTACATCGAAGTGCTGGATGCAGAACGTTCCCTCTTCGCTACGCAGCAAACCATTCTCGATCTTACCTATTCCCGACAGGTTAACGAAATTAATCTGTTTACCGCGCTGGGTGGCGGTTGGGTAGAGTAAATTTATTTAATTAATCAGGAAATTAAAAATGCGTAATTCACTTAAAGCCGTTTTATTTGGTGCCTTCTCTGTCATGTTTTCTGCCGGTCTTCATGCTGAAACACATCAGCATGGCGATATGAATGCTGCCAGTGATGCTTCGGTACAGCAGGTTATCAAGGGCACCGGTGTCGTTAAAGACATTGATATGAATAGTAAAAAGATTACCATTTCGCACGAAGCAATCCCTGCTGTGGGCTGGCCTGCAATGACCATGCGCTTCACTTTTGTTAATGCAGACGACGCTATCAATGCCCTGAAAACCGGCAACCATGTCGATTTCTCGTTTATTCAGCAGGGCAATATCTCCTTACTCAAAAGCATTAACGTTACGCAATCCTGATTATCAGTCCGGAGCGAATACATCCAGTGCGCCTGAACATTCATTAAGGGATTACTGTGAATGAATGATCGGGCGCATATGCCAGGTGTTTTGATTTTTCAGCGAGAAATTGTATGGCTTCTTTAAAGATAAAATATGCTGCAATAATTATCAGCAGCCTCATAGCAGGAGGGCTGATATCGGTTACTGCCTGGCAGTATGTAAACTCATCACAAAAAACAGTACAAACCGAACAAAAGGCACCGGAGCGAAAGGTACTTTTCTGGTATGACCCGATGAAACCGGATACCAAATTTGATAAACCCGGAAAATCTCCCTTTATGGATATGGACCTGGTGCCAAAATATGCTGATGAAAGCGGCGATAAAAGCAGTGGCGGGATCCGTATCGATCCAACGCAGGTTCAGAATCTGGGATTAAAAACGCAAAAAGTCACGCGAGGAATGCTGAATTATTCTCAGACAATCCCGGCTAATGTCAGTTACAACGAGTATCAGTTTGTCATTGTGCAGGCGCGCTCTGACGGTTTCGTCGAAAAAGTGTATCCCCTGACGATTGGCGATCATGTGAAGAAAGGCACTCCGCTTATCGATATCACCATTCCTGAATGGGTTGAGGCACAAAGTGAGTTCCTGCTGTTATCCGGTACAGGCGGTACGTCAACCCAGATAAAAGGGGTTCTGGAGCGACTTCGTCTGGCTGGTATGCCGGAAGAGGATATTCAAAGGCTGCGTTCAACCCGCACAATCCAGACCCGTTTTACCATTAAAGCACCTATTGATGGTGTCATTACTGCGTTTGACCTGCGCACCGGAATGAATATTTCGAAAGATAAAGTAGTGGCTCAGATTCAGGGGATGGACCCGGTCTGGATCAGCGCTGCAGTGCCAGAATCTATCGCATATCTGCTGAAAGATACGTCGCAGTTTGAAATTTCGGTACCGGCTTATCCGGATAAAACATTCCATGTCGAAAAATGGAACATTCTTCCCAGCGTGGATCAGACAACCCGTACGCTTCAGGTCCGTCTCCAGGTTTCTAATAAGGATGAGTTTCTCAAGCCGGGCATGAATGCCTATCTGAAACTGAATACCAGGAGCCAGGAGATGCTGCTGATACCAAGCCAGGCCGTTATCGATACCGGCAAAGAACAGCGCGTGATTACTGTTGATGATGAAGGCAAGTTTGTGCCGAAACAGATCCACGTTCTGCATGAATCACAGCAACAGTCCGGCATTGGCTCCGGCCTGAATGAAGGCGATACCGTGGTGGTCAGTGGCCTGTTCCTCATTGACTCCGAAGCCAATATTACGGGCGCGCTGGAACGTATGCGCCACCCTGAAAAAACAGAAAACAGTATGCCAGCAATGTCTGAGCAGCCTGTAAATATGCATTCAGGGCACTGAGGAGACGACGATGATTGAATGGATTATCCGGCGCTCTGTCGCCAACCGTTTCCTGGTCATGATGGGCGCACTGTTTCTCAGCATCTGGGGCACATGGACGATAATTAACACGCCGGTCGATGCGCTGCCTGACCTGTCAGATGTGCAGGTCATTATTAAAACCAGCTATCCCGGACAGGCCCCGCAGATTGTAGAAAACCAGGTCACCTATCCGCTTACCACCACCATGCTGTCCGTACCTGGCGCAAAAACCGTGCGTGGCTTTTCACAGTTCGGTGATTCGTATGTGTATGTCATTTTTGAAGACGGCACCGATCTGTACTGGGCCCGTTCGCGCGTGCTGGAATACCTGAATCAGGTTCAGGGCAAACTGCCTGCGGGTGTGAGCTCTGAAATCGGCCCGGACGCCACGGGAGTGGGCTGGATATTTGAATATGCCCTTGTCGATCGCAACGGAAAACACGACCTTTCAGAACTGCGCTCTCTGCAGGACTGGTTCCTGAAATTTGAGCTGAAAACCATCCCGAACGTGGCTGAGGTCGCTTCGGTTGGCGGCGTGGTGAAACAGTACCAGATTCAGGTCAATCCGGTAAAACTGTCCCAGTACGGTATCAGCCTGCCCGAAGTGAAACAGGCACTTGAATCGTCTAACCAGGAGGCCGGTGGCTCATCCGTTGAAATGGCCGAAGCGGAGTATATGGTCCGTGCCAGCGGTTATCTTCAGAGCATTGATGATTTTAATAACATCGTCCTGAAAACAGGTGAGAACGGCGTGCCGGTTTATCTGCGGGATGTTGCCCGCGTGCAGACCGGGCCCGAAATGAGGCGTGGTATTGCCGAGCTGAACGGCCAGGGAGAAGTCGCTGGCGGCGTGGTGATCCTGCGGTCGGGTAAAAATGCGCGCGACGTTATCACGGCAGTGAGGGATAAACTGGAGACGCTGAAGGCCAGCCTGCCGGAAGGCGTTGAAATCGTGACCACCTACGATCGCAGCCAGTTAATCGACCGGGCGATTGATAACCTCAGTTCCAAACTTCTGGAAGAGTTTATCGTGGTGGCCATCGTCTGTGCTCTGTTCCTGTGGCACGTACGTTCTGCCCTGGTGGCGATTATCTCTCTGCCGCTTGGCCTGTGTATCGCCTTTATCGTCATGCACTTCCAGGGACTGAACGCCAATATCATGTCGCTGGGAGGGATAGCGATTGCCGTCGGTGCGATGGTGGATGCCGCCATTGTGATGATTGAAAATGCGCACAAACGGCTTGAGGAGTGGGATCATCAGCATCCGGGTGAGCAGATTGACAACGCCACCCGCTGGAAGGTGATTACCGACGCCTCCGTGGAAGTGGGACCCGCGTTGTTCATTAGCCTGCTGATCATCACCCTGTCCTTTATTCCTATCTTTACCCTGGAAGGGCAGGAAGGTCGTCTGTTTGGCCCGCTGGCATTCACGAAAACGTACTCCATGGCGGGAGCGGCCGCACTGGCCATCATCGTCATTCCTATTCTGATGGGATTCTGGATCCGGGGGAAAATTCCTGCCGAGACAAGTAACCCCCTGAACCGGGTGCTGATCAAAGCGTATCATCCTTTGCTGCTGCGGGTCCTCCACTGGCCAAAAACAACCCTGCTGGTTGCGGCCTTGTCCATTTTCACGGTTATCTGGCCACTGAGTCAGGTGGGCGGTGAATTTCTGCCGAAGATTAACGAGGGCGATCTGCTGTATATGCCGTCGACCTTGCCTGGCGTCTCTCCGGCAGAAGCTGCAGCGCTCCTGCAGACAACAGACAAGTTAATCAAAAGCGTTCCTGAAGTGGCTTCTGTATTTGGCAAGACCGGTAAAGCAGAGACCGCAACGGATTCCGCGCCGCTCGAAATGGTGGAAACCACGATCCAGCTCAAACCTGAGGATCAGTGGCGTCCCGGCATGACAATTGACAAGATTATTGATGAACTCGACAGGACAGTCCGTTTACCGGGTCTGGCAAACCTCTGGGTGCCGCCTATCCGTAACCGTATTGATATGCTCTCAACCGGGATCAAAAGCCCGATAGGTATCAAAGTGTCCGGGACTGTTCTGTCCGATATCGACGCGACGGCGCAGAGTATCGAGGCGGTAACCAAAACGGTACCGGGTGTGGTGTCTGTCCTGGCTGAGCGACTGGAAGGTGGACGTTACATTGATGTGGACATTAACCGGGAAAAAGCTTCCCGGTACGGGATGACAGTAGGTGATGTCCAGCTGTTCGTCTCATCAGCCATCGGCGGTGCGACGGTAGGGGAAACGGTGGAAGGCGTGGCCCGGTACCCTATTAACATTCGTTACCCACAGGATTACCGCAACAGTCCGCAGGCGCTGAAACAGATGCCGATCCTGACCCCGATGAAGCAGCAGATCACACTGGGCGATGTCGCGGATATTAAAGTCGTTTCTGGACCAACCATGCTGAAAACCGAAAATGCCCGGCCAGCCAGCTGGATTTATGTTGATGCCCGCGGCAGGGACATGGTGTCGGTGGTTAACGACATTAAGACGGCCATCAGCGAGAAAGTGAAACTGAGACCGGGAACCAGTGTGGCATTCTCCGGACAGTTTGAACTGCTTGAGCATGCCAACAAGAAACTGAAGCTGATGGTGCCGATGACGGTGATGATCATTTTCATCCTGTTGTATCTGGCATTCCGCCGGGTTGACGAAGCCCTGCTGATCCTGATGAGCCTGCCGTTCGCCCTGGTTGGCGGAATATGGTTCCTGTACTGGCAGGGCTTCCATATGTCAGTGGCGACCGGAACCGGGTTTATCGCCCTGGCCGGGGTGGCAGCAGAGTTTGGCGTGGTCATGCTGATGTATCTGCGTCATGCCATTGAAGCGCACCCGGAATTGTCCCGTAAAGAGACGTTCACACCGGAAGGTCTTGATGAAGCCCTCTATCATGGTGCCGTACTGCGTGTCCGGCCGAAAGCCATGACCGTGGCGGTGATCATTGCGGGTCTGCTGCCAATACTCTGGGGAACCGGCGCAGGTTCAGAAGTCATGAGCCGTATTGCTGCGCCAATGATTGGTGGGATGATCACGGCTCCGCTGCTGTCCCTGTTCATTATTCCTGCCGCCTACAAATTAATCTGGCTGCGCAGACATAAAAAAAGCGTGTCATAACCCTGAAAGGGCGCCCCCAGTGGGCGTCCTTCTGCACTGATTCACCCTGACGTCAGGGTTTATATCGATAATATACAGAGGTGAGTATGAAAAAAGTGGTTCTAATGGCCCTGGCTCTCGGCCTGTCACTGCCTGCAATGGCGAGTGAAAAAGTCATTGATATGTACAAATCTGAAAACTGTGGCTGTTGTTCCCTGTGGGGCAAAGCGATGGAAAAAGACGGGTTCGAAGTGCGAACTCACGTCATGAATGATCAGGCGCTGTCAGCCCTGAAAGAAAAGCATGCTGTTCCTGCTGGACTACGAAGTTGTCATACCGCGGTTGTAGGTAATTTGATCATTGAAGGCCATGTGCCTGCGGCAACGATACATAAGGCCATGCAGCCTGGTTCGGGTATATACGGTCTCGCCACCCCCGGTATGCCAGCAGGAAGTCCGGGAATGGAGATGGGGGCCCGAAAAGAGGCTTACGATGTTATCGCATTCTCACCGGAGGGCAGTAAAAAAGTCTTCCAGCGAATCGAATAGTCAGCGGAACGGCTGATAACGGGACGCCGGCAGCAGGCACTCTTATGCCGGCGGCATTCGTGGTAATCGCATCCATGACATATCCTGAAGACAGAAAATGCTTCAGATATGCATAAGGAGAGTTACTGTGAAAAATGACAATGCAGTGGAACATAACAACCAGACTGCTTCTGAGCAGACATCATCCCCGGACGAGAGTCACGCATTGCATAAGGTGAGAGATCCCGTGTGCGGGATGGTCATCCTGCCTGACAAGGCGCACAGCAGCATTCGATACCAGGACCATCAGCTTTATTTCTGCTCCGCCAGCTGTGAGAGCAAATTTAAAGCCCATCCCGATCATTATTTTACCGAAGATGCCAGTGAACATCACCATCACCACGACCACCATGAAGTCAGCCCTGATAAGATAAAACAGTCTCACCGCCAGGCGGAGAAAGAGATTTCTGAAGGTGTGTGGACATGTCCGATGCATCCGGAGATACGCCGTAGTGGTCCCGGAAGCTGTCCTGTCTGTGGAATGGCACTGGAGCCGCTCGTAGCTACGGCATCCACGGGGACGAGTGATGAACTTCGCGACATGACAAGACGCTTCTGGCTGGGGTTGTTGCTGGCGTTTCCGGTTCTGGTACTCGAAATGGGATCTCATCTGTTTCCCGACTTGAGGAATACAGTACCGCCACAGTACAACACATGGCTGCAGCTGCTTCTGGCCTCCCCTGTCGTGTTGTGGTGTGGCTGGCCATTCTTCGCCCGGGCCGTAATGTCGTTACGTAACCGCTCCCTGAATATGTTTACCCTTGTTGCAATGGGGACCGGCGTAGCCTGGGTTTACAGCGTCATTGCAACCGTCTTCCCCTCCTGGTTTCCTGCATCGTTCAGAAACATGGATGGCCTGGTGGCCGTTTATTTTGAAGCCGCAGCAGTTATTACGGTGCTTGTTCTGCTGGGACAGGTTCTTGAGCTGCGGGCACGGGAACAAACCTCAGGCGCCATTACTGCGCTTCTGAACCTTGCCCCCAAAACCGCCAGACGGCTGGATCATGACGGTCATGAAACGGATATTAATGCGGAAGATGTCCTGCCTGGCGATAAGCTCCGCATCAGACCTGGAGAGAGTATTCCGGTCGACGGTATCGTGATCGAAGGCAAAACAACCGTTGATGAATCGATGGTGACCGGGGAGTCTATGCCGGTTACCAAAACGAAGGGTGACCCTGTCATTGGGGGGACGATTAATCAGACAGGTAGTCTTATCATCCGTGCAGAGAAAGTCGGTGATGAAACGATGCTCTCACGAATTGTTCAAATGGTCGCTGATGCACAGCGTTCGCGTGCCCCCATCCAGAGAATGGCTGACAGCGTTTCAGGCTGGTTTGTTCCTCTGGTGATACTTATCGCGGTTGTTGCTTTCGTGATCTGGTCTGTCTGGGGGCCCGAGCCCAGGATGGCGCACGGTCTGATTGCGGCTGTGTCGGTCCTGATTATTGCCTGCCCCTGCGCACTGGGGCTGGCCACACCGATGTCGATAATGGTGGGGGTAGGCAAAGGAGCCCAGGCCGGGGTGTTAATCAGGAATGCCGAAGCCCTTGAACGTCTTGAAAAAGTGGACACGCTGGTTGTCGACAAAACAGGCACGCTCACGGAAGGTTCGCCTACGGTGACAGGGATTATCAGTCTCAATCCGGGTGGGGAAACATCTCTTTTACGTGTAGCGGCCGCAGTGGAAAAAGGCTCGCAGCATCCGCTGGGTATGGCTGTAGTCCGGGCAGCCCAGCACAGGGGGATCATGATACCCGCAGTCAGTGATTTCAATGCTCCGTCGGGGAAAGGTGTTTCAGGCGATGTTGAAGGTCAACGGGTTGTTATTGGTAATGAACTGGCTATGCAGGAAAACAGTATCGTTATTGATAATCAAAAGGCCGTTGCGGATACGTTGCGGATGGAAGGCGCTACCGTTATCTATGTGGCCACAGATGGGTACCTTGCAGGCCTGATAGCTATCTCGGATCCCGTGAAAGCAACCACGCCGGATGCGCTTAAAGCTTTGCGTCAGGCGGGGATCCGCATTGTTATGCTCACCGGGGATAACCAGCTTACTGCTGAAGCAGTCGCACGGAAACTGGGAATAGATGAGGTTGAAGCCGGGGTTCTGCCTGACGGCAAAAAAGCAGTGATAACCCGACTGAAAGCGTCTGGTCATGTGGTTGCGATGGCGGGGGACGGTGTAAATGATGCCCCGGCGCTGGCAGCGGCTGACGTGGGCATAGCTATGGGAACGGGTACAGATGTGGCAATTGAAAGTGCCGGAGTCACCCTTCTCAAAGGCGACTTGATGATACTGAACAGGGCCCGTCATCTGTCAGAGATCACCATGAAAAATATCCGACAGAATCTGTTTTTTGCATTTATCTACAACGCACTTGGCGTGCCTGTGGCTGCAGGTCTGCTTTATCCTGTGTATGGAATACTGCTGTCGCCAGTTATTGCGGCGGCGGCCATGGCTCTTTCCTCCGTCAGCGTCATTGTGAATGCGTTGCGTCTGAAAAGTGTCAGGCTCGGGAAATAACACTGAGTGAAGGGTCAGTTACGAACAGAAGGAGTCCAGTATGAAAAGTACCACCTATGCGCTTATTGCTGTCGCCGCGATCGCGGCATTTGCCCTCCTGCGCGAACACTGGTCACATGTGGCAGGTTACTGGCCATATCTGTTATTGCTGGTCTGCCCGCTAATGCATCTTTTCCACGGCCACGGAGGGCATGGAGATCATCAACATCACGGAAGTGAAAACGATAAAAAAAATTAATCCGGCAGACGGGGCCGCGTCGCGGTCCCGTTATCAGTCCAGGTATCGTTCGTAGTCTCTGACATGCGCAAAGGCATGCTGTTCGAGTTTGTTATCAGCGGGTGCCGCTGCCCGGAACGCCAGAGAGTTAACAGGGTTGTTATTGATGACCAGCTCGTAATGCAGATGAGGACCGGATGAACGTCCGCTGTTACCGGATAACGCAATAGCGTCTCCCCGGGTAACCCTGGCCCCTTTAGTAACGAGTATTTTATTGAGGTGGAGATAGCGAGTTTTAACACCGGCTTTTCCCGTTACTTCAACAAAATATCCCATGGTACTGTTGTATTCGGCCCGGGTGATTTTTCCGTCGATGACGCTGACTATTTTCGTGTTCATGGGCATGGAATAATCAATGCCATTATGGGGACTCACTTTTCCCGATACCGGGTTAAGTCTTGCAGGATTGAAAGGCGAACTGAGTCTTGCTGTGGCCGGTAACGGATAATCGAGACTGCCTTTCCCGGAAGTATCGGAAAGGTTATAGAACTTTTTATCTGATATACGATACGCCGTGTAATTAAATGAACCGGACGTAAATTTATAGGCCACGACACGTGATTTTCCCGCTTTCTTTTGCAGTACGAGTTTTAATGATTCATTTTTTTTCAAATGCCGCAGATTAAACCGGGAAGGCAAGGAGCGCTGAAGAGTAGCGATCTCGTTCGATTCCAGCCCCGAGCGGGTGGCTGAAAGGTAGGCATTTTCTTTTACGACATCGGTAATGCTGCCAACTTACTGATTTAGTGTATGATGGTGATTTTAAGGTGCTTGCGTGGCTTCCATTTCCATCAGATGTCCTTCCTGCTCCGCTACTGAAGGCGTGGTGC
>NZ_JBPTTK010000036.1:0-16169 GCF_053290175.1 Enterobacter sp. 186315
GATGCCCTCACCCCAACCCTCTCCCACAGGGAGAGGGAGCAAACACTAAAAACGGCAACCTGGGTTGCCGTTTTGCTTTCACTTACGCTACGTGACTCGCCGCGATATCCAGCAGCGCCATCTCATCGCTGTTCAGCAGCTTCTCGATATTCACCAGAATCAGCATCCGCTCGCCCAGCGCGCCAAGGCCGGTCAGGTACTCGGTGGACAGCGTGACCGCAAACTCCGGTGCAGGACGGATCTGATCCGAGGTCAGCGACAGCACGTCAGACACCCCATCTACCACAATCCCGACCACGCGCTGGCCCAGGTTCAGCACAATCACCACGGTGTTCTCGTTGTAATCCACATCGCCCTGGCTGAACTTCACGCGCAGGTCTACGATCGGCACAATCACGCCGCGCAGGTTAGTTACCCCTTTGATAAACGCAGGCGTGTTCGCGATGCGGGTCACCTGATCGTAGCCGCGAATTTCCTGCACTTTCAGGATGTCGATGCCGTACTCTTCATCGCCTAAAGTGAAAACCAGGAACTCCTGTCCAGATGGCTCGCCCGCCAGTTTCGTTACGTTACTCATACCGGTCATGTTATTACCTTCTACTTAATCAGGCGGCTGTGTACGCCACACGTTGTTCACGATTTAATCCCTGAAGCGCTGACACATCAACAATCAGCGCCACGCTACCATCGCCCAGGATGGTGGCGGCAGAAATCCCCGGCACTTTGCGGTAGTTGCTTTCGAGGTTCTTCACAACAACCTGGTGCTGACCAATCAGCTGATCGACCAGCAGCGCGTAGCGGCGGCCCGCGCTTTGCAGGATCACAACGATACCTTGCGTGGCCTCCGTCTTCGCCCCATCCACCTCGAACACTTTCCACAGCTCGACCAGCGGCAGGTATTCGCCGCGCACTTCCAGCACGCGCTCGCCGCCCGCCAGCGGATGCAGATCCTCTTCGCGCGGTTGCAGGGATTCCATCACCGCGTTCAGCGGCAGAATAAAGACTTCGTCAGCCACTTTCACCGACATGCCGTCGAGAATCGCCAGCGTCAGCGGCAGCAGAATACGGATAGTGGTGCCCGATCCCTGCTTCGATTTGATCTCAACGTGGCCGCCCATCTCCTGGATATTACGCTTCACCACGTCCATGCCCACGCCGCGCCCGGACACGTCCGTCACCTGCTCGGCGGTGGAGAAGCCAGGGGCGAAGATCAGCATCCCCACCTCTTCATCGGTCATGTTTTCGTTCACCGCCATCCCCTGGGAAATCGCCTTCGCCAGGATGCGCTCGCGGTTCAGACCGGCACCGTCATCGGTCACTTCAATGCAGATATTGCCGCCCTGGTGTTCCGCTGAGAGGATCAGGTTGCCGACCGGGGATTTGCCCGCCGCGACGCGGTTTTCCGGCAGTTCGATACCGTGGTCGAGGCTGTTACGCACCAGGTGCGTTAACGGGTCGATAATGCGTTCAATCAGGCTTTTGTCCAGCTCGGTGGAGCTGCCCATCAGCGTCAGTTCGATTTGCTTGTTGAGCTTGCCGGCCAGATCGCGCACCAGGCGCGGGAAGCGGCTGAAGACATACTCCATCGGCATCATGCGGATGGACATCACCGATTCCTGCAAATCGCGGGCGTTACGTTGTAACTGACCCATGCTGGTGATCAGATCCCCGTGGGTCACCGGATCGAGTTCGTTGGAACGCTGGGCCAGCATCGACTGGGTGATCACCAGTTCACCGACCAGGTTAATCAGCTGGTCAACCTTCTCTACCGCCACGCGGATGCTGGTGGACTCGCTGGAGCGCGCCGCCGGCTTTTCACCGCGACCCGGTGCCGCAGGCTCTTTCGGCACCGCTTTCAGCGCAGGGGCTGCCACCGCCGCCGGTGCGGCAGCGGGCGCCACGACGGCAACCTCTTCAACCGCCGCCGGGGCTTCCGGCGTGTCGGTTTCAAAGGCAATCTGATCGGCTTCGATAACGAAGCACAGCACCGCCACGATATCGTCCTGGCCGATGCCGTCGTCAAGGGTCGCCGCAAGGCTATCTTTGCCCTTCACCACGTTGCTTAAGGTCGCAAGGTTGCCCAGCTCTTCTTCCAGCAAGTTGACTTCGCTCTCTTTCAGGCGCGACAGCACTACGCGCAGCTTGCCTGCCGGGGCAGCATCCGGTGTCGCCACCGTATCCACAACGCTCAGGTTTGCCGGGCTCACGACGGGCGCTGCGGCCTCGCCTTTTGCTTCCAGCGCCAGCTGGCGCAGCGCGTTGCAGATGTATTCAAAGCTGGCGGCATCAGGCTCTGCCGAGCTTTTATAGGCGTCGAGCTGTTCCTGCATAATATCTTTCGTTTCCAAAAACAGGTTAATAATGTCGGTATTGAGCTGCATCTCACCGCGTCGCGCTTCATCGAGCAGGTTTTCCATTAAATGGGTGGTCTCCTGCAAGATGGTAAAACCAAAGGTTCCGGCCCCGCCCTTTATGGAGTGCGCCGCACGGAAGATGGCATTAAGCTGCTCTGAATCCGGCGCTTCAGGCACCAGATCCAGCAGGTGTTGCTCCATATCCGCCAACAATTCGTCGGCTTCATCAAAGAATGTCTGATAAAAATCGCTAATATCCATGCTCACGCTATCACCTCGGATTGGCTGGTGGCGATGTTGGAACGGCAGCCGAAGGTACGGCCCCAGGCTGTTTTAAATCGTCCAGTGACTCATTCTGACTTTCGGCGTTTTCATGCAGGATGGCCTGCTCCGCCTGCTGGTTCAGCACTAAAAGACTGATACGACGGTTGATGGCGTCGTCCGGCCCGCGGTCGGTGACGCGCATGGTTGCCGCCATGCCGACCACGCGCAGAACCTTGCCATCATCAAGCCCACCCGCCACCAGCTCGCGACGCGAGGCGTTGGCACGGTCGGCAGAAAGCTCCCAGTTGCTGTATCCCTTCTCCCCGCTGGCATACGGGAAATCATCCGTGTGTCCTGACAGGCTGATACGGTTTGGAATGCCGTTCAGCACCGGCGCAATGGCGCGCAGGATATCGCGCATATAGGGTTCAACCTCCGCGCTGCCGGTTTTAAACATCGGGCGATTCTGGCTGTCGATAATCTGAATACGCAGCCCTTCCTGCACCAGGTCAATCTTCAGGTGCGGGCGCAGCGCGCGCAGTTTCGGGTCGGCCTCGATTAGCTGATCCAGGTCACCGCGCAGCTTCTTCAGGCGCGCCTGCTCCATTTTTCTTTTCAGCTCGTCGATGTTCGGCTCTTTTTTCACCTCACCCTTCTGCTGGGTGTAATCATCGCCGCCGCCGGGGATCGGGCTGTCGCTATTAGAAATACGCGGACCGCCCGATACCGCCGTCGCCAGCGGCGTCCGGAAATATTCGGCAATCTGAATAAGCTCTTTCGGGCTGGAGATTGAGATCAGCCACATCACCAGAAAGAAGGCCATCATGGCGGTCATAAAATCGGCGTAGGCGATTTTCCACGAGCCGTGCGCGCCGTGCCCGCCGCCCTTGTGCTTGCGCTTTTTTACGATGACGATCGGATGGGACTGGTTTTTCATGCGTCCTCAGTTGTCGTCTGTTGGTTTGGGTTTTTCACCGCACGCACGTGTTCTTCCAGCTCGATAAACGACGGACGCTCGCTGGAGTACAGCGTTTTACGGCCAAACTCCACGGCAATCGGCGGCGCATACCCGTTGAGGTTAGAGAGCAGCGTGATCTTCACGCACTGCATCATCTTGGTGGTTTCGGCGCTCTTCTGGCGCAGCACGCTCGCCAGCGGGGAGATAAACCCGTAGGCCAGCAAAATACCGAGGAAGGTCCCGACCATCGCGTGGGCAATCAGCGCACCCAGCTCCGCCGCCGGACGATCCGCCGAGGCCAGGGCGTGTACCACCCCCATCACCGCCGCGACGATACCGAACGCCGGAAGGGAGTCGCCCACCAGCGCCAGGCTATTGGCCGGCACTTCGGATTCGCTTTCGTGGGTTTCGATCTCTTCGTCCATCAGCGCTTCGATTTCGAAGGTATTCATGTTGCCGCTGATGATCAGGCGCAGGTAATCAACGATGAAATCCAGCATCATGGCGTCGGCCAGAATGCGCGGGTAGCTGGCGAAAATTTCGCTCTCTTTCGGGTTTTCAATATCACGCTCAAGCGAGAACATCCCCTGCTGGCGCGACTTCGCCATCAGGCGATAGAGCAGCGCGAGCAGATCCATGTACATGCTTTTGGTGTATTTCGAGCGACGGAACAGCAGCGGTATCGCCTTCAGCGTCCCCTTGATCGATTTACCGTTGTTACCAACGATAAAAGCCCCTACCCCTGCGCCGCCGATGATAATAAGTTCGGCCGGTTGATAGAGTGCTCCAAGGTGCCCGCCGGTCATCATGTAACCGCCGAAAACTGTACCGAGAACTACCAGGTAACCTAATAAGATAAGCACGACATCATCCTTCCGCTAGTGACTATGGCAGGACGTTCATTTCGACAGCGCGACCGGAATGGCGGGTAAAAAAAAGCAGCGGTAATCGCTTACCGCTGCTGGAATCTTTCCCACACGTTCGGGTTAAACAGCCTGTTCGATCTGTTCATCCAGCAGTTGTGGAATAATATCGGCAGCATCCCGGGAAAGTTTACGTCTTTTTACGGCGCGGGATGGAGGCTGGCATAAACTACAGGCAAAGCTGCCAGCAGGCTGATGAGCATGGGTAATGAAATTGCCGTCGCAGCTGTTGCAGCGGGACAGTTCAAGCATTCCGCTTTCAACAAAACGTACCAGCGTCCAGGCACGGGTTAGCGCCAGCAGAGGGCCTTCTTCCTGCTGGGGGCATTGCTCCAGGTAAAGTTTGTACGCTTTGATCACGGCATCAACGCCGCTGCACAGACCCGTTTTCAACAGGTACTGCCAGGCGTTGCAGAACATTGATGCATGAATGTTCTGTTCCCAGGTCATAAACCAGTCCGTGGAGAAGGGCAGCATTCCCTTTGGCGGTGGGCTGCCACGTAACTCTTTATACAGTTTGATAAGACGACCACGACTCAGCTGCGTTTCGCTTTCCAGCATTTGCAGACGAGCACCCAGCGTAATCAGTTCCATTGCCAGCTGTATGTCACGCGCTTCCTGAACAATGCTTTTTTCGCTCATTTTTAAGCCCTTTTCTTCCGGGCTACGTCGTCAGGCTGGCTGATTTCGTTGAGCAGGCGGGTAGAAAGTAAAATACCGGTATGGATCTGTTGCAGATCGTCCACGCGGGATTCCTGCGTCAGACGCGTAATGGTCTGAGGATTGTCAAAACGGAACTGACAGACCAGCTGATTGGTTTCCGCCAGCTTCACCATCTGAGGAAGGGTTAATCCACCCAGCATGGTTGCCATTTCTTCGTTAACACCTAAACGGAACATCGCGGACGCTTTGTCCTGACTAATTAAACGCTGCGCGAGCAGTAAATATGACAAATTGATGTCATAGATATGTTTTAGCAACTCGGATGTATGCATTTTTCCCATCCCGAATAACCAACTATTATTTTTATGCGGAAAGACCGCACCCCGTGATGTCGCCGGGAAATCACCCGGTATAAAAAAAAGAAAAGGCCAAATGCATAGTTGAATTAAGGTTTGTACGCAGTAAAACGCGCAACAGTTCAACACTCTGATGCGTTGCTTTCGCGTTTTATCATTTCTTACAAATAACTAAGATTTTTCCTAATTCGACGCAAACTCTACTCGTCAGCTCTTAGACATACAATGCGGCCTCGCTGAAAATTTAAAAAAAATGTGATGCACGTCACATAATTTACCCGAATGTTACCCACAAATCCATCAGCGTGACTTGTAATTTGGTTCTTTTTTGTACAATTCAGACTATTTTATATTCTTAATGAACGAATACTCATGCAGACGGGTGAACGGAACGGGTATGACAATTGCTTAGCGGACGGGATCGGGCGGGGTTTGGCAGAGGATATATCCTTGAGCGCAAAGACCAAAACATTATTCCATAAAAAACATAACGTTATACTTAGTTCAGAAACGATCAATTTCGCTGCGTGACCATCTCATTTGAGTTGATAACTGGTTAAAACGATTTAGCAGTACAACAGAGTGTGTGTAAGGTTTATGTTAAGTTGTTAATTTTTATCATCCCGACCCGGTTTTCGATTATTCCTTTTATAAGAATAATTAATGAATAATTATGATAAGGTTCACACTAATGTCGTATTCGCCTCTTGCAGAAGCCGATGAATCGCGGTAATGCTGAAGTAACGTTGTATTTCAGCCACCAAAGGAGTGCGTGATGAGCTACACCCATCTTCTTGTTTCTGTTGCTGTTTCCCCGGAGAGCCATCAGCTGGTTGCCAAAGCGGTGTCCATCGCCAGACCGGCCAATGCACGCATCAGCCTGATTACCCTGGCAGCTGAACCGGAAATGTATAATCAGCTGGCGGCGCCCATGCTTGAAGATATTCGTGAGGTATTACAGGAGGAAACACAGCAATTTCTGCGGGAGCTTGTGGATAAGGCACAATATCCTGTTCACCAGACCGTTATTGCCACCGGTGAATTAAACCAACATATTCTTGATATGTGCCGAAAGCAGAATATTGATTTAGTTATTTGCGGTAATCACAACCAAAGCTTCTTTTCCCGTGCGGCCTGCTCGGCAAAATCTATTGTTTCATCCAGCGAAGTCGACGTGCTGTTAGTGCCTCTCGGGGGAAAATAATCCCCCGAGAACGGTGCATTACGCCAGCTTAGGGAAGGTTGCGATCTTTTTTTGCAGATCGGTCTCCGAATTCTGCGGGGTGATGTCGCGCAAATCGCGAATAAAGCTCGCCTGCCAGTGGTCGATATCGTTTTTACGGATCACGTCCAGCATCTCCACATGGCGCGATATACGTTCTGCCAGCGGCATATTCAGCGCGCGATGCAGCGCATTTGCCACGTCATCGCGATCGTAAGGGTTTACGATCAGCGCCGAGGTCAGCTCGTTTGCCGCACCGGCAAACTGAGACAGCACCAGCACGCCAGGGTCGGCAGGATCTTGTGCTGCGACATACTCCTTCGCCACCAGATTCATCCCGTCACGCAGCGGCGTAACCAGGCCGACGTCGGCGTAGCGGAACACCTTCATCAAAATTTTGCGCTCAAAGTGCTGGTTTAAGTAGTAGAGCGGCGTCCAGCCGAGCTGCCCGTAGCGACCGTTGATGCGCCCTGCTTCGGTTTCCAGCTGATGACGAATGTCCTGATAGGCCTGCACTTCACCGCGCGAGGTCGGGGCAATCTGCGTATAGCGGATTTTGCCGTGGTGTTCAGGATATTTATCCAGCAGCGCCTCATAGGCGAGGAACCGTTCCGGCAGCCCTTTGGAGTAATCCAGACGCTCCACCGAGAAGATGTTTTTGACGTTCTTTAGCTCCTGCTTAAGCTGTGCAAGCTTAGGCGGCAGCGGGCCGGAGGCCTGTTCGGCAATCTCGTCAGGCTCGATGCCGATAGGATAGACCTCCGTGTGGAAGGTCTTGCCGTAGGCGGTGTGCGATTTGCCGCTGCCGGTCACCAGACGGGTTTTGCCGGACACGCTGTCGAGGAACGCGAGGCGGTCGTTTTCCGTCTGGAAGCCGAGCAGGTCGTAATCGCACAGGGATTCAAGCAGCTCCTCGTGCGGCGGCAGCGCGTTGAAGATCTCCGGCGTCGGGAACGGAATATGCAGGAAGAAGCCGATACGGTTGTTCACGCCGCGCTTGCGCAGCTCGTTGGCGAACGGCAGAAGGTGATAATCATGAACCCATAAAATATCGTCTTCTTCGATCAAAGGCAGCAGTTTATCCGCCAGCAGCGCGTTCACGCGCATGTAGCCTTCAAAGCCGTCGCGCTGGAATTTTACCAGGTCCAGACGATAGTGGAACGCAGGCCACAGCACCGCGTTTGAGAACTCGGAATAGTATTCGTCGTAATCTTTTTCATTGAGGTCAAACGAGGCCCAGGTGATGTTGCCCCGCGTGACTTTTTTCAGCGGTTTCTCTTCGTTGCTGATTTCACCGCCCCAGCCAAACCACAGTCCACCCGTGGCTTTTAAGGCACCTAACACCCCTACCGCCAGGCCACCGGCGCTGGCTTTTTTATCGTCAGGCGGTGCGATACGGTTAGAGATGACGACTAAGCGACCCATATTGATTACCCCCATTGTGTTGCGCTATTTGTAGTTGTTGCTGGTTAGCGACATCTGTTATCCATTGCCAGACTGAAGCGACGTTATCCAGACGCCATCTGGCACTTGTTTCACCCGGCCCAACCTTTACCGATATCCCGTCGGCCTGGTTGACGACCGAAAAACCTGCTTCGTCAGTGAGGTCATCCCCGAGAAATACCGGGGTTCTGCCGTTAAACGGCGCTGTGGCCATAAAGGCCGCAATGGCCTCACCTTTGTTAATCCCCTTAGGTTTGATCTCCACCACGCATTTACCCGGCTGAAGCGCCAGCTGCGGATGTTCCTGCACGATAAGATCTGCCAGCGCGAGAATGGACTCTTTATGCTGCGGCGCCTGGCGATAGTGCAGCGCAAAGGCCATGCCCTTGGCTTCAAGCTCGCTACCGGGAAGGTAAGCGAGCGCCGACGCCAGCTGTGAGTGCAGCGTCTGGACTAATTCTTCAGGGAGAGATACGACATGCGTTTTGTCATGGATGTCGCGGCGCTCCGCTCCGTGGACACCCGCCAGCGGAAAACGGTAAGGCCCGGCAAGCTTGTCCAGCTCGGCCATTGAGCGCCCTGAGATCAATGCCACTGCTCCCTCATTCATTTGCGAGAGCTGGTACACCTTCTCCAGCACCGGGGCGGGAATAGACACCTGGTCTGGATGAGGTTTTATCTCGGCGAGCGTGCCGTCGAGATCGAAAAAGTACGCAAAATGTCCGGGCAGTACAGGCGGTGTTGTTAACTGGTCAGCCACCCTATTCCTCCTTACAGTTGTGAGAGGTAATACCGTTACCTCCTCATTAGCCATGTAAGTATAGACAGTGTGACGGGGCTCGCCATTTGACAACCCACCGGCCAGGGAAAGTGGCCGGTGGGTTTAGGGGTCAACTACAGTTAAAAGTTGGGTGGTAAAACGGGGAAAAATGGCCTAAACGGTACGCTTCGCTTTTTGCTTGTAACGGTCGAAGATCACCGCTGCGAGCAGGATCAGGCCGCGTACCACGTACTGCGAGAACGGGGAGATGTTCAGCAGATTCATGGCGTTCTCCACCGTCCCCAGAATCAGGATCCCGGCCACCACATATGAGATTTTTCCGATGCCGCCTTTGAGGGAAACACCGCCCAGCACGCAGGCTGAAATGACAATCAGCTCATAGCCGATAGAGGTCATCGGCTGTCCGCTGGTCATTCGCGAGGCCAGAATAATCCCCGCCGCCGCCGAAACCAGACCCGACAGCACAAAGATAATTATCTTGGTGCGCACCACCGGAACACCGGCCAGACGCGCCGCCTCTTCGTTGCCGCCGATCGCCAGCGTGTTGCGGCCAAAGGTGGTGCGGTTGAGCAGGAAGCCAAAAATAATCAGGCAGCCTACCGTCAGCCAGATTGGCGCAGGCAGCCCTAACCAGTTGGCGTAGCCCAGAGTAAAGAAGCGCTCGTCTTCAATCCCGACCGCTTTACCGTCAGAGATAATATAGGCCAGACCGCGCACGATCTGCATGGTGGCAAGGGTGGTGATCAGCGCGTTGATCTTGAGCCGCGCAATCACGAAGCCGTTCACCAGACCGCTCAGCACGCCCAGCATCAAACCGGCAAAGACGCCAATCCACAGGCTCTCGGTCATGTTGATCACCACCGCGGTGGTCACCCCCGCACAGGCGATAACGGACGCCACTGACAGGTCGAAATCGCCCGAGGCCAGACAGAACAGCATTCCGCAGGCGACCATGCCGGACATGGAAATCGCCAGCCCCAGCCCCTTCATATTAATGAAGGTGGCGAAGTTCGGCACGAAGATGGCGCAGGCGAGGAACAGGGCGGCAAAGACCACTAGCATGCCGTACTGATCCCAGATGCGGCCAAAACTGAAAGCCGATTTCGGCGCTCCGGAGGTAGTTACAGAGGACATCTTTGACTCCTTACTCAGGCGACAGCCTGGCTAACTTTAGGCATGGCGAGGCTCAACGCCTGTTGTTCATTCGCCTGTTCATGAAGCAATTCACCGGCAATTTCGCCCTCACGCATTACCACGATGCGATCGGCAACGCCCAGCACCTCAGGCAGATCGCTGGAGGCGAACAGCACCGCCACGCCGCGTTTTGCCAGCGCATAAATCACGTTATAGATTTCGTGTTTTGCCCCCACGTCGATACCGCGCGTCGGTTCATCGAGCAAAATGACCTTCATGTCTTCGGACAGCCAGCGGCCCAGAATGGCTTTCTGCTGGTTGCCGCCGGAGAGGTTCATAATCAGCTGCTCCGCGCCCGGCGTTTTGATGTTTAACGAGCGGATATGGTGTTCGGCGTTGCTCGCCTCCCAGCCGTCGTTGATCAGGCAGCCCGCGCGAATAAACTTCCGTCTTGCTGAGATGTTGATGTTGTCGCGCACGGAGTGGACCGGAATAATCCCCTCGGCTTTACGATCTTCCGGACAGAGCATCATCCCGGCGCGGATCGCGTGGGCGGGCTTCTGGATATCCACCGCCTCGCCGTCGATAGCCACCTGCCCTTCGCTGATGCGCGTACCGCCAAACAGCCCTTTCATCAGCTCGCTGCGCCCTGCGCCCACCAGACCAAACAGCCCGACGATTTCACCGCTGCGCACCGAGAGCGAGATTGGCGTGCGCACGCCCGGCGCTTTGACGTTGTCCAGACGCAGGCGCTCCGGGCCATACTCACGCGGCTGCCAGTGGTAGATATCCCCGAGATCGCGCCCGACCATCGCCTGCACCAGCTGGTCGTGGTTGACCTGCTGCATATCGCTGAAGGTGCGCACGTAGCGCCCGTCCTTGAAGACGGTAATCGCGTCACTCAGGGCGAAAATTTCTTCCATACGGTGCGAAACGTACAAAATCGTGCGCCCCTCTTTGCGCAGCTCGCGGATCACGCGGAAGAGGTTTTCAATTTCACGCGCCGAGAGCGAGCTGGTCGGCTCGTCAAAGGCAATAACTCTGGCGTTACGCGCCAGCGCCTTGGCGATTTCGACCATCTGCCATTGGCCAATCGAGAGATACTTGAGCGGCGTCTGCGGATCGACGTCCAGCCCCAGATGCTTTAACTGTAACCCTGCCTCGTAGTTAAGCAGCGAGCGATTTACCACGCCGCTCTTGTGCGGAAGCTGGCCTAAATAGATGTTTTCCGCCACGGTCATCTCAGGAATGAGATGCAGCTCCTGATAAATAATCGCGACCCCGGCATTGAGCGCCGCCGTGGTATCGGCAAAGACCTTCTCTTCGCCGCGGATCGCCAGCGTGCCGGTGGTAGGGGTGTAGAACCCGCTGAGGATCTTTAACAGCGTGGATTTTCCCGCGCCGTTCTCCCCCATCAGGGCGTGAACCTGGCCGGCATAGCAGTCGAAGCTGATGTCGGTCAGCGCGTTAACACCGGGGAAGGTTTTACCGATGCCGCGAAAAGAGAGATACGGTAAGGACTCTTGCATAACGACTCCGTGATTCCTGAAGTGTGAACGTCTGGCCCCTCGCGTCGCCGGGAGGGGCGCAATCACAGCGAATTACTTACCGCCCAGTCCTTTTTTCGCCAGCTCCTCTTTGAAGTTGTCGCGGGTGATCAGCACCACGTCGGTCACTTCGGTGAATTTCGGCGGCTCAGCCCCTTTGGTCACCCAGTTGTAGAGCATTTCACTGGATTTGTAGCCGTGAACGTCCGGGCTCGGCAGCAGGGAGCCGTAGAAGCCGGTGGCCTGCGCTTTAGAGAGTTCGCTGACCGCGTCAACGCCGTTGATGCCGATGCCGATCACGTCTGGCGCTTTAAAGCCCTGACCTTCTGTTGCGCGCACGCCGCCCAGCACGGTGTTGTCGTTCATGCCGACCACCAGCCAGTGTTTCACTTCAGGATGCTGAACCAGCATGGAGTTGGCGGCGTCAAAGGCGCCCGGGATATCGTTAGATTTGGTTGGCACTTTGTAGATCTGTTTTTCCGGGAAGCCCGCGGCCTTCAGGGCATCCATCGAACCGGAAGTACGGCGGCGCGCGGTGTCCAGCTCGTCCGCGGTGATGGCCATTACGCCGGTCTCTTTTACGTCCCAGCCGCGTTTTTGCATCTCTTTATACAGCTCCTGGCCCTGACGCTCCCCGATTTTGGTGGCGGCCATCATCACCAGCGGCACGCTGTCCATCGGCTTGCCTTTGGCGTTCACGAACTGGTCATCCACGGCGATCACCTTCATGTCGTACCCGCGCGCTTTGGCGGCAATGGCCGAGCCGAGTTTTGGATCTGGCGTACAAATAACAAAGCCCTTCGCGCCGCTGGCGGCCAGGCTGTCGATGGCGTTCAGGGTTTTCTCACCGTCAGGCACGGCGATTTTAATCACTTCAAAACCTAAATCTTTCCCGGCTTTATCGGCGAATTTCCATTCGGTCTGGAACCAGGGTTCTTCAGGCTGTTTCACTAAAAAACCGAGTTTTAAATTTTCAGCGATAGCGGATTGTGACATAACGGCAGCCAGACCGATGGCCGCCAGCGCTTTAGTAAATTTGTGCATGGTAAACTCCAGCTTGAGCATTCTTTTCTGTAGGGAAGATTTGCGTGCTTCTTATTTAATCGGACGTAAAACAAGGCATTAGCGCTTACCTTGTTATAAGCGTTAGTGCTGGTGATAGTTTTAGCGGGAAATTAATCATCCATAAGAGAGCGCCATCACACCGCAGAATTACAGTAATTGCGTACATAAATTCAGCGAGAAATGACATAAAAACGGCAGATATTGTCGGACAAATAGAAAGGGATTAAGCAGAATTATCCATAAGGTCAGCAAAGTCGTCCTGTAGGCCGGGCACGTCGCGCCCGGCAACACGCTTACCAGGCGTAATAGATGTGGTCCGCGTGATCGCGAACCGGCGCCTCATCGCCCAGCAAACGGGCCGCGAGCGTCAGGGCAAAATCGAAGGCGTGGCCGAGGCCTTTACCGCTGAGCAGGTTTTTATCCTCCACCACCGGCGCGTCTACATATTCCCCGTCGGTGACGGTTTGCCATAAATCCCCTGAGCAGACGTAGCGCCGCCCCTTCAGCAGCCCGTTACCGCCCAGCACGCGGGCGGCGGCGGAGCAAATCGGGCAGATAAGCTTCCCGCTCTCATCGTGGGCCGAAACAAAGCGCACCACCTCCCGGCTGGCGGCTAAATTCACGCTTCCCTGCGGGCCACCCGGCAGCACCACCGCGTCATACAGCGTGTCGATGCGCTCCGTCAGCGTGCTGTCCGCTACCATTGGAATATCATGGTAGCTGACCACCGCACGGGACCCGGCGCAGGCGAGCGTTTCAACCTCAATATGCATTCGGCGCAAAATATCAATAGTGATAATCGCCTCCGCTTCTTCAAAACCTGGTGCCAGCAGCACCGCGACTTTAGCCATTTTGCCCTCACTAAAATATCATTAAAACGATGTTTCATTTTCACAGAGTGACGTACCACAAACTCGCTTTGGGATCACATATTCAGCGATGAGGGGCAAAAATGATCTAACGCAATTTTTGCGCTACAGGATATATCGGCAAAAATAAATAGGCTTTTTTAAATCGTTAATGAGAATGACGCTATTTCATTCTGCAAGACATTTATTTATCACCATTTTTATTCTGATTTATTTTTAAAGCCTTTATTTTCAATGAGTTAATAATTAGCAAAATGTGTAAGTCTGTTTGCGCATCTTCACTATATTAAAAGTTGTAATGTATCGTAAAAACCGCGCCCCTAAGAGTTTTCTTATACTCCTTTAGGGGGTATGCTTATTTGTAACGAGCACAGGACGTGTTTATTCGAAACATTCGGAATAACAGAATATTTCAATTCTGCTCTCATTATCGTGCGTTGATGCGGTTGTGCGATAAGCATTACCACCTGCCGGGTCAGGTTAAGCAACGGACATATCGTCCCCGTAAATAAGGATATAAGTATGGCTACTCAAGCGATGATTCAAAAACTGAATGCACAGATGAATCTGGAGTTTTATGCCTCCAACCTGCATTTGTATTTGAGTGACTGGTGTTCTGAGAACAGCCTCAACGGTTCTGCCACCTTCTTCCGCTCCCAGGCGCAAAGCAATGTGACCCACATGATGCGCGTGTTTGAGTTTATGAAACACGTCGGCGCCAACCCTATTGTCAAAGCGTTCGACAAACTGGAAGACGACTACTCCTGTCTGGAAGAGCTGTTCCAGAAAACGCTGGAAGAGTTCGATCAGCGTTATGAAACGCTCAATAAACTTGCCGTTGAAGCCAGGGCGCAGCAGGACAGCACCACGCTGCATTTCCTCGAAGATATGGGTAAAGAGCAGCTGCACGATCGCGAGCTGCTCAAAGCGCTGGCCGCCGAAATTGACAACGCCAGACGCGCCGGATTATGCCCGGAGCAGACCGACCGCCACCTTCTCGATATCGTGAACGACCAGCATCACTGATCGCCCCGCCTGCATCGGCTTATTTCGGTGCAGGCCCGTTTCCTCCTCACAACCCCCTGCTTTTTCTGACATTTAACAAATCAGATCTCGCTCCCAATGAATATCCCTACATCGTGTAATGATTTAGCCAGAATCTATCATTGACGAGGGAGCTTCATGATTACCATCGAGTTTGTTGTCATTATCCTCTGCCTGCTGGTCGGCACGCGCTTTGGCGGCATGGGGCTTGGCCTGATAAGCGGTATCGGCCTGTTCATTCTGAGTTTTGTCTTTGGCCTCCAGCCCGGTAAACCGCCCGTTGACGTGATGCTCACGATCCTTGCGGTCATCGGCTGTGCGGCCACGCTACAGACGGCGGGCGGGCTAAACGTGATGATGCAGTTTGCCGAGCGGCTGCTGCGAAAGCATCCCCAGCACATTACGCTGCTGGCCCCGTTTACCACCTGGATGCTGACGTTTTTATGCGGCACCGGGCACGTGGTCTACACCATGTTTCCCATCATTGCGGATATCGCGCTGAAAAAAGGGATCCGCCCTGAACGCCCGATGGCGGTAGCCTCTGTCGCATCGCAGATGGCGATCACCGCTTCGCCGGTCTCCGTTGCCGTGGTGTCGCTGGTGTCGATTATCGGCGCGCAGCACGGGATCGGCCAGGCGTGGGGGATCCTGGAAATTTTAGCGGTCTCCGTTCCCGCGTCTTTATTCGGCGTAACGATCGCGGCGCTCTGGAGCCTGCGCCGCGGTAAGGATCTGGCCGACGACGCGGAATTTCAGCAGAAGCTTGCCGATCCGAAGCAGCGGGAGTTTATCTACGGCAGCACCGAAACCCTGATGAACCAGCGCTTCCCGAAAAAGGCCTACTGGTCAACGTGGATCTTCTTTGCCGGGATTGCGGTGGTGGTGCTGCTGGGCGCCCTGCCCGAGCTGCGCCCGAGCTTTGAGATAAAAGGCAAAATGACCGCCCTGTCGATGAACCTTGTTATCCAGATGATGATGCTGATTGCGGGTGCCGTGATGCTGATAGTCTGCAAGGTCAACGCCTCCGCCATTTCGAACGGTGCGGTTTTCAAAGCCGGGATGGTGGCGATTTTCTCGGTGTTTGGCGTGGCGTGGATGAGCGATACCTTTTTCCAGGCGCATCTGGACGAGCTGAAAATGGCGCTTGAGGGCGTGGTGAAAAGCCATCCCTGGACCTACGCCATCGTGCTGTTCCTGGTCTCGAAACTGGTGAACAGCCAGGCGGCCGCGCTGACCGCCGTCGCGCCGATGGGGTTAATGCTGGGGATTGAGCCGAAAATGCTGATCGCCTTCTTCCCGGCGTCCTACGGCTACTTTGTGCTGCCAACCTATCCAAGCGACCTGGCCTGCATCGGGTTTGACCGTTCGGGAACAACGCGGATCGGGCGATTTATCATTAACCACAGCTTTATTCTGCCGGGCCTGATTGGGGTGAGCTGTGCGTGCGCGGCAAGTTATCTGCTGGTGCAGACCTTCTTTTAAATCCTGCCGGGGGGGGGGCGGGGGGGGGCGGGGGCGGGTTTTGTGAAAAAGGGTTTTTATTTAA
>NZ_JBPTTK010000037.1:0-15862 GCF_053290175.1 Enterobacter sp. 186315
GCCCTCTCCCACAGGGAGAGGGTGCAAACCATCCCCTCGCCCCTTTGGGGAGAGGGTTAGGGTGAGGGGAAATAACTACCCCAAAATCCCCTTCAACACCGGCCCTATCTTCTCAAACGCCTGCGGTGAAATGATATCCACGTGGGCGCAATCCTGGCTGTAGACCTCCAGTTCACTGACCCACGGCGACCAGGCGACCTGCGGATCCATCGTTCGCGTGCGCTCGGCGACAAACAGCGTTGCTTTGCCGTCAAAGCGCGCGCTGTGCGCCGTGGTGAGCAGCCGCACCGCATCGGCGTAGTTGCCTTCGATAGCGTTAAACAGCTCGCTGGAACCCTGCCCCTGCTGGGCGGCGATAAACGCCTGACGCTCGCGCTCGATCTCCGCCAGCACCGCCGGGTCGAGGCCGTTGGCCTCTTTCTGCGCCCAGTTTTGCGTTTCCGGCGGCCAGGTGTCCAGCAGGCCGAGGAAGGCGACCTCTTCACCCTGCTCGCGCAGACGCGCGGCAATTCCCTGCGCCAGCGTGCCGCCCAGCGAATAGCCGAACAGATAATACGGCCCGTGCGGCTGCTGCGAACGCAACGTGTTCAGGTGATGCTCAATTACCCCGTCCAGATCCGCGCACTGCTGCATCGGCCCGTCCGGGCGCGGCGACTGGATCCCAGTGATTGACCAGCGCGGGCTGAGATAGCGCGCCAGCACGCTGAACTGCCAGGCAAATCCTGACGCCGGATGGAAGCAGAACAGCGTCGGGCCGTCGCTTTTACGCAGCGGCAAAAGCGTTTCATACCCCAGACGCTGCGCCTGTTCGTCGCTTATTTGCGACTCAAGCAACAGGCTGAGCTGGCTTACCGTCGAGGCGACCATAATCTGCCCCGGCGTAACCCTGCGGGAAAATGCCCGACTCAGCTGGGCCGCGAGGCGCATCGCCAGCAGCGAGTGGCCGCCAAGCGCGAAGAAATCGGCCTCGATGTCGCTCACCTCGCAGCCGAGCAGCGCGCTGAACGCCTGCGCCACGGTAATTTCGGTGTCGCTTTGCGGCGCGCGGCCGGATGTTTTGCTGGACAGCTCCGGCAGCGGCAGCGCCTTGCGGTCAAGCTTGCCGTTGGCGCTGAGCGGCAGCTCGCCGATTTGCAGCAGCACCACTGGAACCATGTGCGGCGGCAGCTGCGCCTTGAGCGCTTCACGCAGCGCATCCCTGTCGAGCGGTAAACCGGATTCAGAGACCACGTAGCCCACCAGCTGGCGGGCGTCGCCGCCCGTTGCCGCCGCCTGATTGAACACGCAGGCGTGGGCCACGGCCTGCGCCACGTCCGGCAGGGAGAGCATCGCCCGGTCGATTTCCCCAAGCTCGATGCGCTGGCCGCGAATTTTTAGCTGGTCGTCGCTGCGCCCTAAATATTCCACCGCGCCGTTATCCAGCCAGCGGGCGACATCCCCGGTGCGGTACATGCGCTCGCCCGGCGCAAACGGGTCAGCGATAAAGCGGCTGGCGGTCAGATCCGGTCGTCCGAGATACCCCTGCGCCAGCTGAATGCCGGTAAGGTAAAGATCGCCCGCCACGCCAAACGGCACCGGGCGCATCATCGCATCCAGAATACGCAGCCCCGTATTCCACACCGGGAAGCCAATCGGCACGCTGTTGCCCTCCACCGCCGCCAGCTCAGGCCCAAAGGCCGGATACCAGCTTACGTCCACCGCCGCTTCCGTCGGGCCATACAGGTTATGCAGCGGCGCGTGGGTTAGCTGCTCCCACTCGCGGCACAGTTCCGTCGGCAGCGCTTCGCCGCTGCAAAATACCTGCTTTAAGGTCTTACAGCAGTCGGCGTTTTCCGGGGTCAGCGAGGCGACAAAGGCCGCCAGCATCGACGGCACGAAGTGGGTGGTAGTAACGCCGTACTGCGCGAAGAAGCTCTGCATCGCCTGCGGATCGCGGTGCGCCTCCGGCTCGGCCATCACCAGCTTTGCCCCGGCGATAAACGGCCACCAGAACTCCCACACCGACACGTCAAAGCTGCACGGCGTTTTCTGCGCCACCACGTCATCTGCCCCAAGCGGATAATGATCCTGCATCCACATCAGGCGGTTAACGATGGCGGTATGACCGACCATCACCCCTTTCGGACGCCCGGTCGAACCGGAGGTAAAGATGATGTAGGCGGTCTGCTCCGGCGCGGCAAGATGCAGAGGTTCAGCGTCCGTGGCCGGTAACAGTGTGTTGTAACTAAGCGAGGCGATCGGCAGGTCGGCAAAGCGCGAAAGCTGCTCGTCGGTGGTAATCAGCAGCGACGGCTTCGCGTCTTCAAGCATCATCCGCAGGCGATCGTCCGGGTAGCCGGTATCGAGCGGCAGCCACGCGGCCCCCGCTTCGACGATGCCGTGCAGCGCCAGCGTCAGGAATACCGAGCGCGGTAGCGCCACCGCCACGCTGTCGCCAAGCTTCACGCCGCGTTCGCGCAGCAAATTTGCCAGCGCCACAACCTGCTCGCGCATCTGGCGATAGCTCAGCTGATGGTGTGCATCCTCAAGCGCGGGCGCGTCCGGCGTTTTGCGCGCCTGTTCCGCCACCAGCCCGGCAAGGGTGGTAACGGGAAGCGTTTTGCCCGTGTCGTTGATCTGCGCCAGCCGCGCGTATTCCTCGTCCGACACGGTTTCGACCTCACCGCAGCGCAGATCGGGATTAGCCGCAAACTGCTTCAGCATCGCGTTCAGGCGCGATACGTGGCGGGTCAGCGCGGCTTCATCGTAACGCTGCCTGTTGGCGAGGATCTCAATACTCAGGCCGCCCTGCTCGTCCGGGAACAGCGCGAGCTCCAGATCGTTAACCGGACCGGTTGCCAGCGTGTGGGTGATGGCCTCAACGCCGTCGATGTCCAGCTGATAATCAAACACTTTGACGTTCAGCACCGGGCCAAACAGGGCTTCATCGCCCGCCGCGCGCGCGCTGTCGCGCACGATCTGCTCGGCGTCGTAGCGCTGATGGCGGCGCATCTTTTTCAGCTGATTCGCCAGGCGCAGCGCCAGCTCCGGCAGGCTCTCCTGCGCATTGATATTTACCGCCAGCGGCAGCACGTTCAGCACCGGCCCGGTGGCGGTCAGCGCCGCCGATCCCATGCGGCGCATAAAGATAAACCCGGCGGCGTAGTCCAGCCGTCCGGTGAGGCGACCGAGCCACACCGCGACGAGCGCCAGAGCCAGGTCGGTGCGCTGCGCCGGCCCCGCCGCCTGCGCAAGCTGGCTAAAGGC
Organism: Enterobacter sp. 186315; assembly: GCF_053290175.1. NCBI lineage: Bacteria > Pseudomonadati > Pseudomonadota > Gammaproteobacteria > Enterobacterales > Enterobacteriaceae > Enterobacter > Enterobacter sp. 186315. Next base: position 3,247 of record NZ_JBPTTK010000037.1, read on the forward strand.
GCGACCGTCGGCGGCGATTTTCAGGCGCAGGATATCGGTGGTGGCAGCGCGGCCCGGCAGCGGCGCGGGGGAAAGCGACACCGGCGGCGGCAGCCGTTTGCGCTGCTCCGCCCAGAATGCGCCGTCGCGCGCGTACGCCTCGCTGTCGCGATAGCGCTGGTACTCTTCAACGACCTCCGCAAACGGGGTAAACGGCGATGCGGGCGCGGGTTCGCCCTTTTTCCACGCGGCATAAACGGCGGCGATCTGGCGGGTAATGGCCGGGAAGCTGAAGCCATCCACGACTAAATGGTGATAGCGCTGATACCAGTACCACTGCTTCTCGCCCACCTGAATCAGCAGATGCAGCACCAGCGGCTGACCGCTGTCGACGCGCAGGTTCTGGTTAAGATCCGCCTCCATCAGCGCCAGCGCGGCGGCGTGGGAGTCGGCGCGAACGATGGACGGCTCCGGCAGCGTGATGGATTCATCTACCCACTGCCACACCTCGCCGTTATCCTCGGCAAAACGCGTGCGCAGGGTATCGGCCTGCATCATCCCTGCGGCAATAGCTTTTGCCAGCAGCGGCGCGTCAATGTCGCCGTTGAGCTCGGTGTAGTGCGCCACGCTCCAGGCGTTCGGCAGGGTGGAAAGCTGCTCCGCCATCCAGATGCCCGGCTGGGCGGCGACGAGAGGAAGACGGTTCATGCCTGCTCCTTCGCATAGTGGGACGGAATGAGGGTTTGCCAGCGTTCGGCCAGCCACTGCTGGCACGCTTCCTGAGACTGGGGTTCACACACCATGCGCCAGCCCGCAGGCAATGCGCACTGCTGCGGCCACAGGCTGTACTGCGCCCGATCGTTAGACAAAATCGCGAACTGTCCTTGCGGATTATCGAAAGGATTGCTGAATTCCATACAAACTCCGTTATTGGGTAAGCGGCTGCCAGAGGGTCATCAGCCCCTGCGTCAGCCCACCGCGCCAGCAAAGCGCGTCGTGTCCGCCGTCAACCTGACGCCAGATAACCGGTTGCTGTGTGTGTAGTTCGGCGTAGATCGCCTGATTCGCGCGGAAAATCAGCGGCTCGTTGCGCCCGGCCTCAAGGACGATGCGCAGCCCGCGAGCGTTTTTTTCACCCGCTTTGAGTTGTTCAATCAACAGCCCCTCCTGCTGCCCGCCCCGGTGCGGCCACCAGTAAGAGCCGGACTGGCTGAGCACGCAGCCAAACCGCTGCGGCCAGTTCAGGCCCGCATAAAGCGCGGCAAGGCCGCCGAAGCTCTGCCCCGCCACCACCGTGCGATCGGCGCGGTCGCTAAAAGGCGCGGTAGCCTGAACAAGGGGGAGAAGTTCGTCCTGCACCGCCCGCCAGAAATCGGGGTTACAGGGCAGCTCGCGGTTGCGATGCTCCATGTCGATCACGTCGATTAGCACGTAGACGGCAGGCGGCAGCTTGCCCTCGCGGGTCAGCGAGGCCAGCGCAGGCCAGACGGGCATACTCTCAGCCCAGAACTGGCCGTCGAGCAGCACCGCCAGCGGGCGCTCGGGGGTCGCTTCACCGGTGGTGAAGATCCACACGCGGCGACGGTTTTTCAGCCGGTCGCTGCGCCACTCTATGCACACCGGCGGAGCGTAAGGGGTATCAGGATGGTTCCAGCCGGGCTGAACCGGGGCGTCGGGCATTTCCAGCGCCGATACCGGGTGTCCGCGCCCGCCGCGCCAGCTCCAGGCGTTCAGCGGGTCGGCCATCGCATGGGGTATCAGCCTGCGCCAGCCTTCACGCAGCGCCAGGCGGTCGGGCTGCTCGCCGCTAAAGGCCGTATCGGCAAAATCCCGTTCGTTTTCGGAGGGAATAAAGCAGTAGCTGCCGCGCCATTCGGGGCTGAATTCGCCCTGCCACTGCCAGACGTCGGTATCCGGGATGCGCTCGAGGGATTGAGGACGAGAGTTTTGATGATGATCGGTGACGCCCGTAACGTAGAGCCAGACGCGCTTCACCGCCGAATGGTCCTGCGTCCCTGCCGGATCGCGCCACCAGAAGGTCACGCGATACTTTCCCTTTTCACGCACCCACTCAGGGCCATGTCTGGACTGCCACCAGGCTTCACTTCCCGTTGTTAACGCCGTCACGCTGATAACCTCATGTTTATCGTGCCTTTTTGGGTTGCACGGTAAAATTTATTGATAATATTATTGATAACTATTTGCATTTGCAATAGCGTAGTGCCCGCGCTGTGGGAAGCGCGCTTATAAAATAACCATGCCACGTATTGTGTGCGCCCGAGGACAGGGCGGCTTACGCAAATACAGGTGACAACACGCCGCCTCCTCTCCCCTTGGGAATGGAGCCAGGAGGACGCGGCCTGAAAAGCAGGACGTACAATGAATAAGAAGATCCACTCCCTTGCCTTGCTGGTCAACGTAGGGATTTACGGCGTCGCGCTGCCTGCGCTGGCAGACGACAGCACGACGGCGCAGCATGAAGATACGATGGTGATCACCGCCGCTCAGCAGAATTTGCAGGCGCCGGGCGTATCCACCATTACCGCCGATGAAATTCGTAAAAACCCTCCCGCCCGCGACGTGGCGGAAATTATCCGTACCATGCCGGGCGTGAACCTGACCGGTAACTCCACCAGCGGCCAGCGCGGCAACAACCGCCAGATCGATATTCGCGGCATGGGCCCGGAAAATACCCTGATCCTGATTGACGGTAAGCCGGTGACAAGCCGTAACTCTATCCGTCTGGGCTGGCGCGGCGAGCGCGATACGCGCGGCGACACCGGCTGGGTGCCGCCCGAGATGATCGAGCGCATCGAGGTCATTCGCGGCCCGGCGGCGGCGCGTTACGGTAACGGCGCGGCGGGCGGCGTGGTGAATATCATCACCAAAAAATTCGACGACCAGTGGCATGGTTCCTGGAACACCTACCTGAATGCGCCGGAGCATAAGGATGAGGGTTCCACCAAACGCACCAACTTCAGCCTGAGCGGCCCCCTGGGAGGCGATTTCAGCTTCCGCATGTTCGGCAACCTGGACAAAACCCAGGCCGACGCGTGGGATATCAACAAAGGACACGAGTCTGAACGCACCGGCGCTTACGCCGATACCCTGCCAGCAGGGCGTGAAGGCGTTGAGAACAAAGACATCAACGGCGTGGTGCGCTGGGACTTTGCGCCGATGCAGTCCCTGGAGTTTGAGGCAGGCTACAGCCGCCAGAACAACCTCTACGCGGGCGATACGCAGAACACCAACAACGACAACAGCAGCAACGGCCTGGTGAAGAAGAACTACGGTAAAGAGACAAACCGTATTTATCGCCAGAACTTTGCGGTCACCTGGAACGGCGGCTGGGATAACGGCATCACCACCAGCAACTGGGCGCAGTACGAGCACACCCGCAACTCGCGTCTGGGCGAAGGGCTGGCGGGCGGCCTCGAAGGGCTGTTCAACAGCAATAAATTCACCGACACCGATCTGGCGGACGTGATGCTGCACAGCGAAATCAACCTGCCGATTGATTTCCTGGTCAACCAGAACCTGACGCTGGGCACAGAGTGGAACCAGCAGCGCATGAAGGACTCGACCTCCTTCACGCAAACTCAGCAGGGCGGCACGATTCCGGGCATGAGTAACGATCGCAGCCCGTACACCTCGGCAGAGATCTTCTCGCTGTTTGCCGAGAACAACATGGAGCTGACCGACAGCACCATGCTGACCCCGGCGCTGCGCTTCGATCATCACACCATCGTGGGCAACAACTGGAGCCCGTCCCTGAACCTGTCGCAGGGTCTGGGGGATGATTTCACCCTGAAGATGGGTATCGCCCGCGCCTATAAGGCGCCGAGCCTGTACCAGACCAACCCGAACTATCTGCTTTACAGCAAAGGCCAGGGCTGCTACGCCAGCTCCGACGGCGTGGGCTGTTACATGATGGGTAACGACGACCTGAAAGCCGAAACCAGCATCAACAAAGAGATTGGTCTGGAGTGGAAACACGACGGCTGGCAGGCGGGCGTGACCTGGTTCCGTAACGACTATCGCGACAAGATTGAAGCGGGCTACGCACCGATTGGCCATACCTCGTCCGGTAAAGTGCAGACCGATATCTACCAGTGGGAAAACGTGCCGAAAGCGGTGGTTGAGGGTCTGGAAGGCTCTCTGAACGTGCCGGTCAGCGACACCATCAACTGGACCAACAACATCACCTATATGCTGCAAAGCAAGAACAAGGAGACCGGCGATCGTCTGTCGATTATTCCTGAGTACACGCTGAACTCAACCCTGAGCTGGCAGGTACAGCAGGACGTGTCGCTGCAATCGACCTTCACCTGGTACGGCAAGCAGCAGCCGAAGAAGTACAACTATAAGGGTCAGCCTGTGACCGGGTCTGAGAAAGACGAAGTCAGCCCGTACAGCATCGTTGGCCTGAGCGCGACCTGGGACATGACCAAAAACGTCAGCCTGACCGGCGGCGTGGATAACGTCTTCGATAAACGCCAGTGGCGCGCGGGTAATGCCCAGACGACCGGGAATACCACGACCGGCGCGTATATGTACGGTGCAGGTGCGTATACGTATAATGAGCCGGGCCGTACCTGGTATATGAGCGTGAATACGCGCTTCTGATTGAGGCAGTAACTCCTCCCTCTCCCTGTGGGAGAGGATCGGGGTGAGGGCAAGGTAAAAGCAAAACGGCAACCGCGTTGCCGTTTTTAGTGTTTACTCCCTCTCCCCGTGGGAGAGGGTCGGGGTGAGGGCAAGGTAAAAGCAAAACGGCAACCCGTTGCCGTTTTTAGTGTTTGCTCCCTCTCCCCGTGGGAGAGGGTCGGGGTGAGGGCATCAGGCCGCACAATACTGAAGGACTGAAGGAAAAAACATGCACACCATCCACAGCACGTTCATCCTCGCTGGCCACACCGTCCACCAGATCGCCTTCGATCCCACCACCTTCACCGACGCCGATCTCCTTTGGCTCCCCCACTACAACGACTTAACCGCAGCCGGACGCAAACGTAAAGCCGATCACCTCGCCGGACGCATCGCCGCCGCCCACGTGCTCAACGCCCTGAACGAACGAACCATCCCCGGCATCGGCCCGAGCGGAGAACCCCTGTGGCCCGCAGGCACTTCTGGCAGCATCACCCACAGCGGCACCCGGGCAATGGCGTTTGTCGTGGCGAACCCACACGCCCTAATCGGCATCGACTGCGAAGCCATCCTCCCCGAAGAGGAAGCCCGAGAGATCAAAGATGGCGTGATAGATGCGAAGGAAGAAACGGTGCTGATTCAGTCAGGCTACCCCTTCGCGCTCGCCCTGACGCTGGCCTTCAGCGCAAAAGAGAGCCTGTTTAAAGCGCTCTTTCCGCAGGTGAAGGAATTTATGGGATTTGACTGCGCACGCGTGGCGGAGATTGATGAACATCGCATCACGCTTACGTTAGCGGGGTCCGTTGGCAGGTTTGACGAGGGGAAATGTTTCACTCTTGCATGGCAGAGAGTTGATGAAGGTGTGTGCACGCTTCTAAAAGCCTGATGGCGCTTCGCTTATCAGGCCTACAAGTTTGAGTAGGCCGGGTAAGGCGCAGCCGCCACCCGGCTTAAAGTGTGCAGAGAACGACTCACTGTCCGGCGAGCGCCCTGAAAAACGCGGGGTTATCCTGAATCGCTTTCAGCACCTTTGCCGCCAGCCCCGTAGGGTTACGTCGTTTTGACTCCCAACTTTTTATGGTGTCAACGCTCGTCCCCAATGCGCTTGCCATTTCACTTTGCGTGACATTCAGCTGCTCTCTTATCACCCGAACATCAGCGACCTCATAGCGAGTCACTCTTGATGGCGCTTTCTTACCACTTTGTATTTCGATAGCCTCTTCAAGAGAAGCCTTCAGTTCATCATAGATACCCATTGCCTTCCCTCCTTCTTTAATGGAGTACATAGTACACCTTCAATAAACAGAGCTGGAAGCGGTATTTGTCAGAAGAGATGTGATTTTTCTGAGCTCGGCTTTCTCAGTATCAGTTAGGTTGTCCTTCACATTTTTTGGATACGCCATGAGGAAATAAATCACCTCTCTCGTGGCCAAAAAGTAAATTACCCTTGCCCCACCTCTTTTACCTTTTGTACCCATGGCCATCCTGATTTTACGTACCCCTCCCGTATGCTGGATTAAATCCCCTTTATCCGGCCAGGCAATAAGCTCCTTTTGCAGCTCAATTATTTCATCATCCGTAGCAATACTTCTTATTTGCCGGGTGAAAAGTGACGTTTCGATAAACTCTAGCGCGTGACTCATTCACGGTTCCTTCCTTAACTTCAGCAATAGTCCGATCGCTTTTGCATCAGGCTCCCGCTGCAATATTACTCGTCCCTGAGTAATAAGACGCCACAAAACTGTACATAAACACAGTAAAAATGAATTTTTAAGATTTCGTTTAACTATCAGGAAACATCACGCTATCTCCCGGCGCTTACCAGGGAGTAGGCCGGGTAAGGCGCAGCCGCCACCCGGCTTAAAAGTCTCACACGTCAGGGAACATCACGCTATTCCCCGGCGCTTCCCGGTGCAGATGGATAAAGTTCAGGTGCCGTTCATACTGGTCCAGAATGTCCGTAATCACCTGCTCCTTGCTGTAATCCATCAGGTCATTCCCCTGGCTCCCTTCCAGCAGGAAGGTTTCCAGACGGTAGTAGGTCGATTTCCCGCTGCGCGCCCGATAGGTAAAGCCAGGCACCGAATACTGCTGCGGCCAGATCTGGTAAACGAAGTTCTGCTCGTCGCCCATGTGGACCAGCAGATCCAGATGCCCCAGGCTATCCCCCTCGTCCGGCGGCAGGTTTTTCAGCTCCACGTACGCGCCGCGCAGCTTCAGCTCCTGCGCCACCTCTTCCATTGCCGGGTAGCAGACCGTTTCCATCATCTGTTTGGTGTAGCGCGTGCCGGGGTAGTTCATCAGGCGCGACAGGCGCTTCTTCCAGCTCAGCCTGTCCTGCGCGCCCAGCGGTCGCGGCGCGGTATCGCGGTTGGCGCTTTCGCGGCGATAATCTTCCACCTTGAGCGATTTATACAGCCCGGCCATCACGAAGAAAATCACGAAGCTGAACGGCAGCCCCATAATCACCGTCGTGTTTTGCAGCGCCGAAATCCCGTTGGTCATCAGCATTCCCAGCGTCAGCAGGCCGATGGCGATGGACCAGAAGATGCGCAGCCAGTTCGGCGCGTCGCTGTTGATGTCTTTCAGCTTCGAGGTGAAGTTCCCCAGCACCAGCGCGCCGGAATCCGCCGAGGTCACGTAAAACAGCAGGCCGGTGATGGTCGCCACCGAGGCGCTAAAGGTAAACGCCGGATACTGCGCCAGCAGGCTGTAGAAGCCGCGCTCCGGGTGCGCCATCGCTTCCTGCGCGAAGGTCGCATTGCCGTGGATGATCTCGTGCAGCGCGCTGTTGCCGAAAATCGACAGCCACAGCAGGGTGAAGGTGAACGGGATAATCAGCGTTCCCAGCACGAACTGACGGATGGTGCGCCCGCGCGAAATACGCGCCAGGAACAGGCCGACAAACGGCGACCAGGCCACCCACCACGCCCAGAAGAACAGCGTCCAGTTGTTCATCCACTCCACCGGGCGATCGAACGCGAAGCTGTTCAGCGTCATGCCCATAAAGCGGTTCACGTAGTCGCCCACGTTCAGCACTAAGGCATTAAGCAGGAACGAGGTGTCGCCCATAAACAGCACGAACAGGATCAGCCCCAGCGCCAGCGCGACGTTCAGCTCGGACAGCACGCGAATGCCCTTATCCACGCCGGAGGTCACCGAAATGGTGGCGATAATCACCGACAGCGCAATCAGCGCCGCCTTCGCCGCCATCGAATCCGGAATATCAAACAGCACGCTCAGGCCGTAGTTAAGCTGCACCACGCCAATCCCGAGCGTGGTGGCGATACCAAAGATGGTGCCGATCACCGCCGCGATATCAACCGTGTGGCCAATTGGCCCGTTGATCTTTTTGCCGAAAATCGGGTACAGCGCGGAGCGGATGGTGAGGGGCAAATTATAACGATAGCTAAAGTATCCGAGCGCCATTCCCATCAGCGCGTACATCGACCAGCCGGTCAGGCCATAGTGGAACAACGTCCAGACCATCGCCTGGCGCGCGGCCTCCATCGTCTGCCCTGCCCCTTCCGGCGGCTGCATATACTGCGTCACCGGTTCCGCTACGGAAAAGAACATCAGGTCGATGCCGATGCCCGCGGCAAACAGCATTGCGGCCCAGCTCAGCAGGCTGAACTCGGGTTTTGACTGCTCTGGCCCGAGCTTGACCGAGCCGAAGCGCGAGCAGGCAATGCAGACCACAAAGACGATGTAGAGCGTCGCCGCCAGCAGATAGTACCAGCCGAAGGTTTTCGACACCCAGTTAAGGGTGCGCCCGATCCACTCGGCAGAGAAATCGCGAAAGAAGATAGTCGTCAGGGAAAACAACAAAATCAGCCCGGCGGAGGTGTAAAAAACCACCGGATTGATTTTGTCTTTTTCTCTGTCTTGTGAAAGGTCTGTCATCCAGTATCCCCACTGTTTTTGTAACTATTGAAATCCAAATCCGCAACAATTAAGACACATTTTATATTGAACGTCCAATCAAAAACCGCTTTAATGTATAACCAACGCTGATGAATGGAGTGGCAAAAATGCCCAAAGTGGGGATGCAGCCGATCCGGCGCAGGCAGCTTATTAACGCCACGCTGGAAGCAATAAATGAAGTGGGCATGCATGACGCGACGATCGCGCAGATCGCCCGTCGCGCCGGGGTATCCACCGGGATCATCAGTCACTATTTCAAAGATAAAAACGGCCTGCTGGAAGCGACCATGCGCGACATCACCGGCCAGCTGCGCGACGCGGTCTTGAACCGTCTGCACGCGTTACCCAACGCCAGCGCGGAGCGGCGTTTACAGGCAATTGTCGGCGGCAACTTCGATGAAACGCAGATCAGCAGCGCGGCAATGAAGGCCTGGCTGGCCTTCTGGGCGAGCAGTATGCACCAGCCGATGCTTTACCGTTTGCAGCAGGTGAGCAGCCGCCGCCTGCTGTCGAATCTGGTGTATGAGTTCCGCCGCGAGCTGCCGCGCGAACAGGCGCAGGAGGCAGGCTACGGGCTGGCGGCGCTGATTGACGGGCTATGGCTGCGCGCCGCGCTGAGCGGCAAGCCGCTGGATATCACCCTGGCCCAGTCGCTCACCAGCCACTTTATCAGCCAGCATTTACCGACCGATTAACCGAGGAGAATTTATGTCCCGAATGGCAGAACAGCAGCTTTATATCAATGGTGGTTATACATCGGCCACCAGCGGTCGCACCTTCGAGACCATCAACCCGGCCAACGGTGAAGTCCTGGCAAGCGTACAGGCCGCCGGGCGCGAAGACGTCGACCGCGCCGTGGAAAGCGCGCAGCGCGGGCAAAAAATCTGGGCGGCGATGACCGCCATGGAGCGCTCCCGCATCCTGCGCCGCGCCGTCGATATCCTGCGCGAGCGTAACGACGAGCTGGCAAAGCTGGAAACCCTCGATACCGGTAAAGCGTTTTCTGAAACCTCCACGGTGGACATCGTCACCGGCGCGGACGTGCTGGAGTACTACGCGGGGCTGATCCCGGCGCTGGAAGGCAGCCAGATCCCCCTGCGCGACACCTCGTTCGTCTACACCCGCCGAGAGCCGCTGGGCGTGGTGGCGGGCATCGGCGCGTGGAACTACCCGATCCAGATCGCCCTGTGGAAATCCGCCCCGGCGCTGGCGGCGGGCAACGCGATGATCTTCAAACCGAGCGAAGTTACCCCGCTCACCGCCCTGAAGCTTGCGGAGATCTACACCGAAGCGGGCCTGCCGGACGGCGTGTTTAACGTCCTGCCGGGCGTGGGCGCGGAGACCGGCCAGCTCCTGACCGAGCATCCGGGCATTGCCAAAGTCTCCTTCACCGGCGGCGTTGCCAGCGGCAAAAAGGTGATGGCGAACTCGGCGGCATCGTCCCTGAAAGAGGTGACGATGGAGCTGGGCGGCAAATCTCCGCTGATTGTTTTCGACGACGCGGATCTCGACCTCGCCGCAGACATCGCCATGATGGCGAACTTCTTCAGCTCCGGCCAGGTGTGTACCAACGGCACCCGCGTGTTTATCCCTGCGAAATTCAAAGCCGCGTTTGAGCAGAAAATCGTGGAGCGCGTGGGCCGCATCCGCGCGGGCGATCTGTTTGATGAAAATACTAATTTTGGCCCGATGGTCAGCTTCCCGCACCGCGACAGCGTGCTGCGCTACATCGCCAAAGGCAAAGAGGAAGGCGCTCGCGTGCTGTGCGGCGGCGAGGCGCTGAAGGGCGACGGCTTTGACAACGGCGCGTGGGTGGCCCCGACCGTGTTCACCGACTGCACCGACGAGATGACCATCGTGCGCGAAGAGATTTTCGGCCCGGTGATGTCAATTCTGACCTACGAGTCCGACGACGAGGCGATTCGCCGCGCCAACGACACCGACTACGGTCTGGCGGCGGGCATCGTCACAGCCGATCTGAACCGCGCCCACGGCGCCATTCATCAGCTCGAAGCGGGCATCTGCTGGATCAACACCTGGGGCGAATCCGCCGCAGAGATGCCGGTCGGCGGCTACAAGCACTCCGGCATTGGCCGCGAGAACGGGGTGATGACGCTCCAGAGCTACACCCAGGTGAAGTCCATCCAGGTTGAGATGGGTAAATTCCAGTCCATATTTTAACCGGGAGGTTTATTTGCAATTTGACTACATCATTATTGGTGCCGGCTCTGCCGGCAACGTGCTGGCGACGCGACTGACCGAAGATCCGAACACCACCGTGCTGCTGCTTGAGGCGGGCGGGCCGGATTATCGTATGGATTTTCGTACCCAGATGCCTGCCGCGCTGGCGTTCCCGCTACAGGGCAAGCGCTACAACTGGGCCTATGAAACCGAGCCCGAGCCGCACATGAACAACCGCCGCATGGAGTGCGGACGCGGCAAAGGGCTGGGCGGCTCGTCGCTCATCAACGGCATGTGCTACGTGCGCGGCAACGCGATGGATCTGGACAACTGGGCGAAAGAATCTGGCCTTGAGCACTGGAGCTACCTTAACTGCCTGCCCTACTACCGCAAGGCCGAAAGCCGCGACGTGGGCGCGAACGATTACCATGGCAGCAACGGCCCGGTGAGCGTCACCACCTCAAAACCGGGCGTGAACCCGCTGTTTGAGGCGATGGTAGAAGCGGGCGTGCAGGCGGGCTACCCGCGCACCGACGATCTCAACGGCTATCAGCAGGAAGGCTTCGGGCCGATGGACCGCACGGTGACGCCGCAGGGCCGACGCGCCAGCACCGCGCGCGGCTATCTGGACCAGGCGAAACCGCGTCCGAACCTGACCATCCGCACACACGCCATGACCGATCACATTATGTTTGACGGCAAACGGGCGGTGGGCGTTGAGTGGCTCGAAGGGGAAAGCACCATCCCGTCGAAAGCGACGGCGAACAAAGAGGTGCTGCTGTGCGCAGGTGCCATCGCCTCGCCGCAGATCCTCCAGCGCTCCGGGGTGGGTAACGCCGCTCTGCTGGCACAGTTTGATATTCCGCTGGTACACGACCTGCCCGGCGTGGGCGAAAACCTTCAGGACCACCTGGAGATGTATCTGCAATACGAGTGCAAAGAGCCGGTCTCCCTCTACCCTGCCCTGCAATGGTGGAACCAGCCGAAAATCGGCGCGGAGTGGCTGTTTGGCGGCACCGGCGTGGGCGCGAGCAACCACTTCGAGGCGGGCGGGTTTATCCGCAGCCGCGAAGAGTTCGAGTGGCCGAACATTCAGTACCACTTCCTGCCGGTGGCGATTAACTACAACGGCTCGAACGCGGTGAAAGAGCACGGCTTCCAGTGCCACGTTGGCTCCATGCGCTCGCCGAGCCGCGGGCACGTACGCATTAAGTCGCGCGACCCGCACGAGCATCCGGCGATCCTGTTTAACTACATGGCGCACGAGCAGGACTGGCAGGAGTTCCGCGATGCGATCCGCATTACCCGCGAGATCATGCATCAGCCTGCGCTGGATAAATATCGCGGTCATGAAATAAGCCCGGGCATTGAATGCCAGACCGACGAGCAGCTGGACGAGTTCGTGCGTAACCATGCCGAAACCGCCTTCCACCCGTGCGGCACCTGCAAGATGGGCTATGACGAGATGGCGGTAGTCGACGGCGAAGGCCGCGTTCACGGGCTGGAAGGGTTACGCGTGGTGGATGCGTCGATTATGCCGCAAATCATCACCGGCAACCTGAACGCCACCACCATTATGATTGGCGAGAAGATTGCCGACGCCATTCGCGGGCGCGAGCCGCTGGCGAAAAGCACGGCGCCGTATTACGTGGCGAACGGCGCGCCGGTTCGTCGCTGAGTTCTTTGCCCCCTCACCCTGCCCCTCTCCCACAGGGCTGAGGGATCTCCACAAAATACAGGAACTAAACCATTCCCTCGCCCCTTCGGGGAGAGGGTTAGGGTGAGGGGAAACATACGGCTCTGGTGGTCATTCCGTTCACCTCACGTTTATTGCTTCTCTGTTGCCGCAATACCTGTGAACGTGCCAGGGCGACTCAGTCGCCAT
>NZ_JBPTTK010000038.1:0-15145 GCF_053290175.1 Enterobacter sp. 186315
AGATAGCATCACGCTCAATCCGAGGCGGGAAAAACAAGACGCATAGATTAATCAGGACCGATAACTTTGTTGACGATCCTAAGAAGACCATGAGTTTTTTTAAATTATAGTTACAACATACATAAGAATAGAGTTACATCCCTTGCAACCTGAAATACCCTCACAAATATGAATCAGAGAGCCCATCTCAACCAATAATCGAATTCCGTGCACAGCGGCAACAACTGAGCCCAGACTAACCCTGAATAGCGCCGCCGCCCCGGGCGAAGCCCGGGAGTAGTGTCGCTTTTAATGATGGATGTTGTAACTAGGTTATGAGCCGCTGTAAATAGTGCACCGGTAAGTATAGGAATACACGCTCGTAAGCGCCTCAATCGGCGCTAACTCGGAGATACGCCCCGGCAGCGGCTTCGCCTTGTCGGGACCACTCCGGCCGCGTAATTCAGCGTCTGAATAGCTTTAAGTGGATTAACGCTTTATAGGGCAAGGGTGGGGACAGGTGATCCCTTCTGCTCCTTTACCGGCTTCACCGGGCTACGGTGCCACCGAACGGAATAAATCCAGTTTAGGCTAGCGGCCGCGCCTCTATGCCGGTTCAAGGTATCTAAACCTCGACAGGTTTGATGGCGCCTTCAGAAGAACTCATTAGCAGGGGAAATATCGCGACTCATTGGTTTACCGATAATTCTAAAAAAAACCGAATTCATCGAATTCACTAATCTGAATTCATCCGCCAGTTCATCCGGGAACGGCTCTGGCAAGCAGTGCCCGCAGTCATACATGACCGACCTGATAACGTCTGGCCTTCTTCGCTCAGTAACGTTTTGTGTCCAGGACGTCAGTCTTCACAGCTGTCAAATCAACGCTATTTCATAAGGCGGCTCACGTTTTTATGTCATGAGCCGCGCTTTTCCGGCTGGAACGTTCCACCCACTCGGTCACTGTGATTTAATATGCTAAACCGGTTTAATTAAGTTTAGCTTTGGAGGGTTTTAGCATGAATGCAAAAGTTTGGGTTCTGGGCGACGCGGTGGTGGACCTGCTGCCGGAGAGCGAAGGGCGCCTGCTGCAGTGCCCTGGAGGCGCGCCGGCTAACGTGGCGGTAGGGGTTGCCCGCCTTGGCGGCAACAGCGGATTTATCGGCCGCGTCGGCGGTGACCCGTTTGGCCGCTACATGCGTCATACCCTGCAACAGGAGCAGGTCGACGTCAGCCATATGTATCTCGACGATCAGCACCGCACGTCCACTGTGGTCGTCGACCTTGACGACCAGGGGGAACGCACCTTTACCTTTATGGTACGCCCCAGCGCGGACCTGTTCCTGGTTGAAGAAGACCTGCCACAGTTTGCCGCCGGACAGTGGTTGCACGTCTGCTCCATCGCGCTCAGCGCCGAGCCCAGCCGTAGCACTACCTTCGCGGCGATGGAGAGCATCAGGTCTGCCGGCGGTCGGGTCAGCTTTGACCCTAATATTCGTCCCGATCTCTGGCAGGATCAGGCTTTGCTGCTAGCCTGCCTCGATCGCGCTTTGCACATGGCCAACGTGGTAAAGCTATCGGAAGAGGAGCTGGTCTTCATCAGCAGCAGTAATGATTTAGCATACGGAATCGCCAGCGTAACGGAGCGCTATCAGCCAGAATTGCTACTGGTGACCCGGGGCAAAGCGGGGGTGCTTGCCGCGTTTCAGCAGAAGTTTACCCATTTCAACGCCCGGCCTGTGGCCAGCGTGGACACCACCGGCGCGGGAGACGCATTTGTCGCCGGACTGCTCGCCAGCCTTGCGGCTAACGGGATGCCAACGGACATGACCGCACTGGAACCGACACTCACGCTTGCACAGACCTGCGGCGCCCTGGCCACCACAGCCAAAGGTGCGATGACCGCCTTGCCCTATCAGCGCGATCTCAACCGTCAGTTTTAATCCTTAAAGCCGCTTTGCGCGGCTCACTTTGTTGCATGCATCACATTTATTAAACCGGTTTAGCATATTTGTTTTAAGAAAAACAAAGGTCGGGCTTAACATAGCGCCTAAACCGGTTTAGCAAAAATTATAATTTTCCATTTTTACTTTTGGGATGCCAACAGCATGTACAGAAAAAGCACACTTGCGATGCTTATCGCTTTGCTAACCAGCGCTGCCTCAGCCCATGCGCAAACGGATATAAGCACCATTGAAGCCCGACTCAACGCGCTGGAAAAACGCCTGCAGGAGGCAGAAAACAGGGCGCAAACGGCGGAAAACCGCGCCGGGGCGGCGGAGAAAAAAGTTCAGCAACTCACCGCGCAGCAGCAAAAAAACCAGAACTCGACTCAGGAAGTGGCTCAGCGTACCGCCAGACTTGAGAAAAAAGCCGATGACAAAAGCGGATTTGAGTTTCACGGTTACGCCCGCTCCGGCGTGATAATGAATGATTCCGGCGCCAGCACCAAATCCGGAGCCTACATAACGCCGGCAGGTGAAACCGGCGGAGCTATCGGCCGTCTGGGAAACCAGGCCGATACCTATGTTGAAATGAATCTTGAACATAAGCAGACCCTGGATAATGGGGCCACGACCCGCTTTAAGGTGATGGTCGCCGACGGGCAAACCTCTTATAACGACTGGACTGCAAGCACCAGCGATCTGAACGTTCGTCAGGCCTTTGTCGAATTGGGTAACCTGCCGACGTTCGCTGGGCCATTTAAGGGCTCCACCCTGTGGGCCGGGAAACGTTTCGACCGCGACAATTTCGATATTCACTGGATTGACTCTGATGTCGTGTTCCTCGCCGGTACCGGTGGTGGTATCTATGACGTGAAGTGGAACGACGGCCTGCGGAGTAATTTCTCCCTGTACGGGCGTAACTTCGGCGACATTGATGATTCCAGCAACAGCGTGCAGAACTATATCCTCACCATGAATCACTTCGCAGGTCCGCTGCAGATGATGGTCAGCGGTCTGCGGGCGAAGGATAACGACGAGCGTAAAGATAGCAACGGCAATCTGGTAAAAGGCGATGCGGCAAACACCGGCGTGCATGCGCTGCTCGGCCTGCATAACGACAGTTTCTACGGCCTGCGCGACGGTAGCAGTAAAACCGCTCTGCTTTATGGTCATGGTCTGGGCGCAGAGGTTAAAGGTATCGGATCTGATGGCGCACTTCGTCCGGGAGCCGACACATGGCGCATTGCCAGTTACGGCACCACGCCGCTCAGCGAAAACTGGTCTGTTGCCCCGGCAATGCTGGCGCAACGCAGTAAAGACCGCTATGCCGATGGCGACAGCTATCAGTGGGCAACATTCAACCTGCGTCTGATTCAGGCAATCAATCAGAATTTCGCTCTCGCCTACGAAGGCAGCTACCAGTACATGGATCTTAAACCCGAAGGTTATAACGATCGTCAGGCGGTGAACGGTAGCTTCTACAAGCTCACCTTCGCCCCGACATTTAAGGTCGGCAGTATCGGTGATTTCTTCAGTCGCCCGGAGATTCGTTTCTATACCTCCTGGATGGACTGGAGCAAAAAACTGAATAATTACGCCAGCGATGACGCCCTGGGCAGTGACGGTTTTAACTCGGGCGGCGAATGGTCTTTCGGTGTGCAGATGGAAACCTGGTTCTGACGGCTTACGCCTGATGACAGGAATAGCCGGGGGTCAGAGCATCTTTGTCACCCCGGGCTCAGCTAAGACGCAGAAAAAGCGCTCCCGTGAACGCGGGACGACAACATAAAAATGTTTAAGCCTTAAGAGGGTACTATGGATTTTGAACAGATTTCCTGCTCGCTGCTTCCGCTTCTTGGAGGCAAAGAAAATATCGCCAGCGCCGCGCACTGCGCCACGCGCCTGCGCCTGGTGCTGGTCGATGATTCGCTGGCCGACCAGCAGGCCATCGGCAAAGTTGAAGGGGTGAAGGGCTGTTTTCGTAATGCCGGACAGATGCAGATTATTTTCGGCACCGGGGTGGTAAATAAGGTCTACGCTGCCTTTACTCAGGCGGCGGGTATTAGCGAATCCAGCAAATCGGAAGCCGCCGACATCGCGGCAAAAAAGCTCAATCCGTTCCAGCGCATCGCCCGCCTGCTATCAAACATCTTCGTGCCGATAATCCCTGCCATCGTCGCCTCTGGTCTGCTGATGGGCCTGCTGGGAATGGTCAAAACATACGGCTGGGTTGACCCGGGCAACGCCATCTACATCATGCTGGATATGTGCAGCTCGGCGGCATTTATCATTCTGCCGATTCTGATTGGCTTTACCGCCGCCCGCGAATTCGGCGGTAATCCTTATCTCGGCGCGACGCTTGGCGGCATTCTGACTCATCCAGCGCTGACTAACGCCTGGGGCGTGGCCGCGGGTTTCCACACCATGAACTTTTTCGGCTTCGAAATTGCCATGATCGGCTATCAGGGTACGGTGTTCCCGGTACTGCTGGCAGTATGGTTTATGAGCATCGTTGAGAAGCAGTTGCGTCGCGCAATCCCCGATGCCCTGGATTTGATCCTGACGCCGTTCCTGACGGTGATTATATCCGGTTTTATAGCCCTGTTGATTATCGGCCCGGCCGGTCGCGCACTGGGCGACGGTATCTCGTTTGTCCTCAGCACCCTGATTAGCCACGCCGGCTGGCTCGCCGGGTTACTGTTTGGCGGTCTCTATTCAGTTATCGTCATTACCGGTATTCATCACAGCTTCCATGCGGTTGAAGCCGGGTTGCTGGGCAATCCCTCCATCGGCGTCAACTTCCTGCTGCCGATTTGGGCGATGGCCAACGTCGCTCAGGGCGGAGCCTGTCTGGCGGTGTGGTTCAAAACCAAAGATGCAAAAATTAAAGCCATTACTCTGCCCTCGGCGTTTTCCGCCATGCTGGGCATCACCGAGGCGGCGATTTTTGGTATTAACCTGCGCTTTGTGAAGCCATTTATTGCGGCGCTGATTGGTGGTGCGGCGGGCGGCGCATGGGTGGTATCTGTACACGTCTACATGACCGCGGTCGGCCTGACAGCGATCCCCGGCATGGCCATCGTGCAGGCCAGTTCGCTGTTGAACTACATTATCGGGATGGTTATCGCCTTTGGCGTCGCCTTTACGGTCTCCCTGGTTTTGAAATACAAAACGGACGCTGAATAATGTCTCTTCCATCACGACTGCCTGCGATTTTGCAGGCCGTAATACAGGGCCAGCCACGTGCGCTGGCCGATAGCCACTATCCGCGCTGGCACCTTGCGCCGGTCACCGGGCTGATGAACGACCCCAACGGCTTTGTCGAATTTGCCGGACGCTATCACTTGTTTTATCAGTGGAACCCGCTCGCCTGCGATCATACGTTTAAGTGCTGGGCGCACTGGAGCTCCCCCGATCTGCTGCACTGGCAGCATGAGCCCATTGCGCTGATGCCGGACGAAGAGTATGACCGTAACGGCTGCTACTCCGGCAGCGCGGTGGATAACAACGGTACGCTTACCCTGTGCTATACCGGCAACGTGAAGTTTGCCGACGGAGGGCGAACCGCCTGGCAATGCCTGGCAAGGGAAAGCGCCGACGGCACCTTCCGCAAAATCGGCCCGGTCCTGCCGCTGCCGGAGGGCTACACCGGCCACGTGCGCGACCCAAAAGTCTGGCGACACGAAGACCTGTGGTACATGGTGCTGGGTGCGCAGGATCGGCAAAAGCGCGGCAAGGTGCTGCTGTTCAGCTCTGCGGATCTCCATCAGTGGACGAGTATGAGTGAAATCGCCGGCCACGGCATCAATGGCCTCGACGACGTCGGCTATATGTGGGAGTGTCCGGATCTTTTTCCTCTCGGCGACCAGCATATTCTAATCTGCTGTCCGCAGGGGATTGCCCGCGAGGAAAAGTGTTACCTGAACACCTACCCGGCAGTATGGATGGCGGGCGAGTTTGATTACGCTAGTGGCGCTTTCAGCCATGGCGAACTGCACGAACTGGACGCCGGCTTTGAGTTCTACGCCCCGCAAACCATGCTTACCAGTGATGGCCGTCGTCTGCTGGTCGGCTGGATGGGCGTGCCGGAGGGCGAAGAGATGCTTCAGCCGACCCTCATCAACGGCTGGATCCATCAGATGACCTGCCTGCGTGAGCTGGAGTTTATCAACGGTCAGCTCTATCAGCGTCCGCTACGGGAACTGAGCGCCCTGCGCGGTGAAGCGAACGGCTGGTCGGGGAACGCCCTGCCGCTGGCACCGATGGAAATCGATTTGCAAACCCGCGGGGACGATATGTTGAGCCTCGATTTTGGCGGCGTATTAACCCTTGAGTGCGATGCCAGCGGACTCCGCCTGGCCCGACGCAGTCTCGCCAGCGACGAGATGCATTATCGTTACTGGCGCGGAAACGTCCGCTCGCTGCGTGTTTTCATCGACCAGTCGAGCGTGGAGATTTTCATAAACGGCGGTGAAGGGGTGATGAGCAGCCGCTACTTCCCGGCCTGCTCCGGTCAGCTAACATTCTCCGGCATCACGCCGGACGCATTCTGCTACTGGCCGCTGCGAACTTGCATGGTAGAATAAGCGTTTTGCTTCAGGCTCATGGCGTCGTAATGAAAACCAAACGCGTAACCATTAAAGATATAGCCGAACAGGCTGGCGTCTCCAAAGCGACCGCCAGCTTGGTACTGAATGGTCGTGGCAAGGAGCTGCGCGTGGCGCAGGAAACGCGTGAGCGCGTACTGTCGATTGCCCGTAAGCATCACTATCAGCCAAGCATTCATGCCCGCTCGCTGCGCAACAACCGCAGCCACACCATCGGGCTGGTGGTGCCGGAGATCACCAACCACGGCTTTGCGGTCTTTGCCCATGAGCTGGAGATGCTGTGCCGCGAGGCGGGCGTCCAGCTGTTGATCTCTTGTACTGATGAAAACCCCGGTCAGGAGAGCGTGGTGGTCAATAATATGATTGCCCGCCAGGTCGACGGGATGATCGTCGCTTCCTGTATGCACAACGATGCCGACTATCTCAAACTCAGCCAACAGCTGCCAGTGGTGCTGTTTGACCGGTGCCCCAATGAAAGCGCGCTGCCGCTGGTAATGACCGATTCGATTACCCCAACGGCGGAACTGATTTCCCGCATCGCGCCTCAGCATAGCGATGAGTTCTGGTTTTTAGGCGGTCAGGCGCGTCTGTCGCCCTCCCGCGATCGTCTGACCGGGTTCACGCAGGGTTTGGCTCAGGCGGGTATTGCCCTGCGCCCGGAATGGGTGATCAACGGCAATTACCATCCCAGCTCCGGCTATGAGATGTTTGCCGCACTCTGCGCGCGCCTTGGGCGGCCGCCTAAGGCGCTATTCACCGCCGCCTGCGGGCTGCTCGAAGGGGTTCTGCGCTATATGAGCCAGCACCATTTACTCGACTCCGATATTCATCTGACGAGCTTTGACGATCACTATCTTTATGATTCGCTGTCGCTGCGTATCGACACTGTCCAGCAGGATAATCGCCAGCTGGCCTGGCACTGCTACGATCTGATAAGCCAGCTGATCGAGGGCGATACGCCCGAAACGCTACAACGCTACCTGCCCGCAACGCTGCAGTTTCGGCATCAGTAATAACTGAGTATTTTTGAATAGCGACGCTGGATGCCGATTGGTCTGAACGGCCCGGCGATCGCCGGGCATACCATTGGCGCCGGCATCGTGCTGGTAACGACCATATTAGGGCGTTTGAGCAGTTGCCTGGCCTCACGCAGGGAGACTGGATTAACTGACCGCTGACAAAATGCCTGACAATGACAGTCCGTTTTGTGCCAGAAGCGAACATAACATATAACTAAATGAGTCAGTCCTCAGAAAACTGGTTTACGTTACAAAGTATTTAGCGCTTACCATTAAGCATACGGTTGCTGCCATTGCCTGACATGTTCGATTAGGGCGCGTAGTTTTGGCGCTATATTCCGGCGTTGAGGAAAGTACAGATAAAAGCCAGGAAAATGGGGAAGAAAATCATCAAGCATTGAAACAAGTTGACCATTTTCAATATACGGCCTGAATGTTTCCTCAGGGGCAAATGTTATACCTCCACCGGCAAGAGCCAGCCTCAGCATGAGACGCAGGTCATTAGTTGTTATTCGCGGTTCTACCGCCACGTCGAAAGCTCTCCCGTTCTCCTCAAATTCCCAGCGATAAGGAGCAACATCCGGGGAAGGACGCCAGCCGATACACTGATGATGTACAAGCTCACGCGGATGAAGAGGGGCGCTACAAGCAGTGAGATAGGATGGGGACGCAACCACCATTTCACGTTGCTTTTCTGTAAGCGGGACGGCAATCATATCCTTCTCGATCACATCTCCGAGCCTTACGCCAGCATCATAACCAGCGGCCACAATATCAAATTCCTCATCTATCACGACAATATCGATCGTCACGGCTGGATTAGCAGCCGCAAACGAGGCGATCAGCGGACCTGAAAGAAACTCTTCAGCTATGGAGGTCACCGCGATCCTCAGAAGTCCACGTGGCGTGCTGTCGGATGCAATATCTTCGAACGCAGCGTCAATGCTGGATAAAGATAATGACAGGGATGTACGCAGTCGTTCTCCCGCTTCAGTCAGGTTTACTGAACGTGTTGTCCGCATTACCAGCATTGTGCCGAAAGTATCCTCAAGCCGCCGTATTCCCTGACTAACCGCCGAGCGCGTAACCCCCAGCCGGGCTGCGGCTATGGTGAAATTACGCTCTTCAGCAACCGCGATAAAAACAGGTAAAAGATTGAGATCAATTTTCATTGTTTAATTCTGCTAATCACTGAGTCCAGTAAAAGCAGGATACTGGAACTAATCATAAAGGTCTATCATCTCTCTGAACTCAACTGAAGGAGCACATCATGGATAAAGTTATATTAATTACCGGCGCGTCAAGTGGCATTGGGGAAGGCATTGCCAGAGAGCTTGGAAAAGCAGGTGCGAGAGTGCTATTAGGGGCGCGCAGACTGGATCGTATCGAAGCCATTGCAGCAGAAATCCGCAGCGCCGGCGGTATGGCTGAAGCGCGTGAGCTGGATGTCACAAACAGACTGTCCATGGCTCATTTCGTGCAGTCAGCGCTTGATAACTGGGGGCGTGTTGACGTTCTGATTAACAATGCGGGCATCATGCCACTTTCACCGCTTGCGGCCGGCAAACAGGATGAATGGGAACGTACGATTGACGTTAACATCAAGGGCGTGCTGTGGGGAATTGGGGCTGTGCTTCCAGTGATGGAAGCTCAGGGTTCTGGCCAGATAATTAACCTTTGACGACGGTTTATCCGGTCTTCATGACCGTCCCCGCACACCCCGTCATTCCCCGAACCGTTCATCAGACGACATCGCTGACCTGTTGCGCATGGCCCATTCCCGTCACGAACGCTGGGGGCCCGCAAGATCAAACGCTGGCTGGAAGACCACCCGGCTTTCCCTATGCCTGATGCACTGCCCCGATGAACGGCGTGAGACCGTGCAGCAGCAGCTGGTCGGGGTGTTTGAACGCTACGGCCTGCCGGACCGGATGACCATGGACAACGGCGAACCCTGGGGCGACACCACCGGCACCTGGACGGCGCTCGAGCTGTGGCTGATGCGCCTGGGGATCCGGGTGAGCCACTCAAGGCCTTATCACCCGCAGACCCAGGGCAAGCTGGAGCGTTTTCACCACCGCCTGAAGGCAGAAGTCCTGCAGGGTAAGTGGTTCGCGGACAGCAGCGAGCTGCAGCGCGCCTTCGACCACTGGCGGACAGCCTATAACCTCGAACAGCCCCATGAGGGGCTGGATATGACGGTTCCGGCCTCGCGCTACCAGCCATCCGCGCGGTAGTACAACAGCCACACAACGCCATCGGAATACGACGGGGGTGTGATGGTCAGGAAGGTGGATATCAGCGGGAAGCTGAGCGTGAAGGGTGTCAGTCTGAGCGCAGGCAAGGCGTTCAGGGGCGAGCAGGTAGGGCTGAGGGAGACACAGGAGGACGGTTATTACGAAGTGTGGTGGTACAACACGAAAGTGTGGGTGATCGACCTGAAGAAAAAGTCGATCACCATGGGTAAAGGATGTTAAAAAGTGTTCACCATGTCCCCGGACCGTACACCGATGAGGATAAGGGGTAGGTGCTATGGCCTGGTTACAGTTTAAGCATAGCACCGGTTTCGAAGCGGGTATAAAAAAGCCTGTCCGGACGGATGGGCTCAAAACGCACTTCCCAGGTTCTGAAACAGGTGCCGGGTGCCTCCCGGTGGCTCGTTACCGGTTATACGAGCCGCAAGCATATTTACATACATCAACCGGATTGTCCCGCCGCACAGGGGGATCCACCACAGTTAAATCTAGTCAGGCTCAAAGCGAAACGCCAGTTCCCGTGTCTGTCAAAGAGGTGGCGACAGCGGACCCTGTAATACCTCAGCCTCACCGTCATCGCAGATATCGAAACCCCGCGTCAGATACCATATCCCCCTGACGATCCGCCCCGTTTGCAGGTCTTCCGTTTCGCCATCGGTGTAGTAAGCTACCTGAACCCTGCCGTTGTGCCGTATCCAGTAGAAACCTTCTTGCATAAGTCCTGCCTTATCTGAATGCTGATAGCCACATAACACATCCTTAATAATATAGGGTATTTTCTGATGAAAGCGGGGAGCAGGATCACACCGCGTGATACCGGCCGGAAGTTGCAACTGGCGTACGTGGAGCGGCAACAACAGGCCCCACTGCCAGTCAGGCCATGAACCGGTGTTGTCATGGCGGTTCACCCGGTCCGGGTTGTATGGAGCATAAGCGGAGGACAGTGGGGTTTCCCGGCACGCACTGGATCCTTGCAAGAACACGCCATATCATCCCGGGCTTACCGGTGTAGTGCTGTCCGGACAGCGCAGGAGAGAGCCCGTAATACATGGCTGCTGTTATAACCCCTTTATCAGAACAGTCAGATAACCGTGACTGACGCAGGATAAAAGGTACCTGGCGTTACTGTTGTGATTGAGGTGCCGGTAATAAATTGACCGGATTTCATTATGTTTGCCCTCTGACAAAAGGTTCTGCAGTTCCGCGTGCCGTGCCGCATGGTAAGCCACCCACCGGACATGCCCGGACAGGTTATGTTCACGATCGACGCGGGATTCTATCTGGCTCATGACAGCTGTCAGTTCGTTATCAGATGCAGCAGAGATAAGCGCTCCCGCAGCCCCATGATGCGCCAGCAGTTTCAGGCAACTGCTCCGCAGAAAACTGACTTCCTTCAGTTGGCCCGGAACGCCATTATCATAAAGGCGTAAGCCCTCATGCCAGACACACCATGCAACGTGCTTATAAAGTGACTGCATATCCACAGACATAGGGCCTCCGGTTGCGCCTATCAAAAGCAATATATAAGCCATCCAGCCGGGAAAATCCGTACTACGTAAGCCTGAAAAAGCCCCGAGGCGCCCGGTGATATCAGGCAAAATATTATCTTCCGCTTATTTTGGGTAAAGACATCTTCCTGTATTTATGAACATTTACAGAGAAAGCGTTATATATCCTATATGGAAGCGGAGCCTGAGGTGAAAATTTGTGACTCAGGGAGTCATTTTCTGTATGACTGTACGTTATCCTGTCAAAGTAATTTTGATATAATATATATTATTTAGGGCTGTAACTATTAAAAACCATACTGATATTTAGTCTTACGTCCGGATAAAACAGGAGAAAAATATGCTCTCCATACTTGTGTTTATCGGGGACAATGCGCCGCGACGTTTAGAGATAACCGAATTCAGATCACGTATAAGCTATTTGTGCCCTGACAATGTGGCACGGGAAATACCCGTAAAAGTGATATTCGGCACTTTTTTAGATTGTAAAGGTCACGCCGTGATGGTGGCTGCCGACAGGCTGGTCCCACGCGATGAAATAGCCAGGGCGCACAGGCGTTTCATCACTTGGCCGGATTTAACGAAGCAGGTTGATCAGGGTCCGACATGGACCGGGGCACACCCTCAGAATAAGGCATTTCGCAAGGCAGCTCTGAAAGAGTCCTGCTCATAAAAGTCGACGATGAGGGCCACTTTTTTGCGGGCGGATACGGCCATATCGGGTTGCCCTGGCTCACGCGACGCACGCAAAGTAATCAGCAAGTGACCTCTCCGAAATTACCCAGAAAGAAGGCTGATGCCGATAAAACAGACTGAAACCAGGCGTTATTCAGTTGAGTGCATATCCAGCATAGGATAGATTCTTACGTAGCGTTTCTGGCGTGCATTTTCGGGTGGTTTGTTACTGTTTTTAACGAGGACATGTCAGAAACGCGCTGAGCGCGTCTGAGCGTTGCATCGAACAGTTGAACTCACAGCACAGAGCAGCCAGCAACAACGCTTTCTGACTGCTATGAGCGAGGCGCGGAAGTCTGTGACAATGTCTGCACCTCACTTTATAGCAGACCGTCCAGCTGTGAACGCAGGATCATTATTGCCCTGCCTTTACCCTGTGTATGGTTTGCCGGGTGGTATTAAATTCACGCAATGGCGCTGATACTGATCCCGGAGTTAACCCGGGCAGGTTACTGGCCGGCTGAATATGCCGACAGAAATCAGGCCGTTACCCGGCAATGGCTGACGGGAAGTGATGCGTACTGGAAATGGCACACGGCTTACAATCGACATTCGGTGGCAGAAACGGCAATGTACCGTGTCAAACAGCTGTTTGGCGGGCATCTTACGTTTCGGGATTATGATGCGCAGGCTGGAGAGGCTATGGCCATGATCCGTGCCTTAAACAAAATGACGTGTGCAGGCATGCCAGAAAGTGTACAGATTGCCTGAGGAAGTCAGCCACGAGGAGCGCTTTTATCTAAATCCGATTTATTCAACAAAGCCCCGCGCATGCCGTCAGGGGGAGGTTCTGGAGCTGTCGCTCTGCGATGTCGGGGTAGTGCACGACATTGATACGCTGGCGGATCTGGCGGCGGCGGAGCAAATCCTGGCACAAGCCTGAACAGCGATTATCATTATAGGTATCGTAGAAGCGATTCAGCTTATTCTTAAGGTCATTAGGCATCACTCCTTTTCTTTTGTTAGAATCGGGCTGTGACAAAATTCATCCATCCAGGGCGAAATGAACACACAATGGAATAAATGAGCTTATGAGTGAGAATGAAACCCCAATAAAAAAGTCTGAAAACCATATTAACAAGCCGGTGTTTTTCACCTCGGCGTTGTTAATATTTCTTCTTGTCGCCTTTGCCGCGGCTTTCCCCGATCTGGCCGATAAAAACTTCAAACTTCTGCAGAATCAAATCTTCACCAACGCCAGCTGGTTTTACATTCTGGCCGTAGCGCTGATCCTCCTGAGCGTGACGTTCCTCGGGCTGTCGCGCTACGGCGATATTAAACTTGGGCCCGACCACGCCCAACCTGATTTCAGCTATCACTCCTGGTTCGCAATGCTGTTTTCCGCCGGGATGGGGATCGGCCTAATGTTCTTCGGGGTGGCAGAACCGGTGATGCATTACCTCTCTCCGCCGGTTGGTACCCCGGAAACGGTCGAAGCCGCCAAGCAGGCCATGCGCCTGACCTTCTTCCACTGGGGACTCCATGCATGGGCGATTTACGCGATAGTGGCGTTGATACTGGCCTTCTTTAGCTATCGTCACGGCTTGCCACTGACTCTGCGTTCGGCGCTGTATCCGATTATCGGGGATCGCATTTACGGACCGATTGGCCATGCGGTCGATATCTTTGCGGTTATCGGCACCGTGTTTGGCGTGGCCACCTCCCTCGGTTATGGCGTGCTGCAGGTTAACGCCGGGCTTAATCATCTCTTCGGCGTGCCAATTAGTGAAACGGTGCAGGTGATCCTGATCGTGGTCATCACTGGCCTGGCAACGATTTCGGTGGTGTCGGGACTGGATAAGGGCATTCGTATTCTGTCCGAGATCAACCTGAGCCTGGCGCTGCTGCTGCTGGTGCTGGTGCTGTTGCTGGGACCTACGGTTCTGCTGTTGAAATCGTTCGTTGAGAACACTGGCGGTTATCTGTCCGAAATGGTCAGTAAAACCTTTAATTTGTATGCCTACGAGCCTAAATCGAGCAACTGGCTAGGTGGCTGGACGCTGCTGTACTGGGGCTGGTGGCTCTCCTGGTCGCCGTTTGTCGGCATGTTTATCGCCCGCGTCTCGCGCGGCAGAACCATCCGCGAATTTGTGACCGGCGTGCTCTTCGTCCCGGCGGGTTTCACCCTGTTATGGATGACCGTCTTCGGAAACAGCGCGATTTATCTGATCATGCAGAAAGGGGCGACGGACCTCGCCAATACCGTCCAGCAGGATGTGGCCCTGGCGCTGTTTAATTTCCTTGAGCACTTCCCGTTCTCAAGCATTTTGTCGTTCATCGCCATGGCGATGGTCATCGTATTTTTTGTCACCTCGGCAGATTCCGGAGCGATGGTGGTGGATACCCTGGCCTCCGGGGGCTCCAGCAATACGCCCGTCTGGCAGCGTATTTTCTGGGCTGCACTGATGGGGCTGGTCGCCATTGCGTTGCTGATTGCGGGCGGCCTTAGCGCCTTGCAGACGGTGACCATTGCCAGCGCCCTGCCGTTCTCGGTGATTTTGTTGATATCGATATACGGATTGCTGAAAGCATTGCGACGGGACATCACCAAGCGCGACAGCCAGAATATGACCACCATTGCACCTACCGCTGCGCGTAATCCTATTCCGTGGCAGCGCAGACTGCGCAATATCGCCCATCTGCCAAAACGTTCGTTGGTTAAACGTTTTATGGATGATGTCATTCAGCCTGCCATGACAATGGTTCAGGATGAGTTGAACAAACAGAGCACCGTAAGCCATATCAACAACAGTGGCGAAGACCGTATTCGCTTCGAAGTGGATTTAGGCAATGAGCTTAACTTCATCTACGAAGTCAGACTCCGCGGTTATGTTGCTCCTACCTTTGCGATCTCCGGGCTGGATAATGAGGAGCAGCAGGCAGAACAGCATAAATACTATCGGGCTGAAATCTACCTGAAAGAAGGCGGTCAGGATTACGATGTGATGGGCTGGAATCAGGAACAGATTATCAACGATATTCTCGACCAGTATGAAAAGCATCTTCACTTCTTACATTTGGTTCGCTAATACAAAAACACCGCCTTTCGGCGGTGTTTTTCTTTATTCTGCCGGGATCTCCTCCAGGCGGGTATATA
>NZ_JBPTTK010000039.1:0-15078 GCF_053290175.1 Enterobacter sp. 186315
TGGAGCACCTCAAAAACACCATCATACACTAAATCAGTAAGTTGGCAGCATCACCCAAAAGTTGTATAATCTGATTTGTTGTGCTGTATTATATTACTAATACAGGCAAATACATCATCAAGCCTGTACATAATATTAAAATCCTTTAACGCATCATTTCTCATAAGAAAAGTGGATTTCGACAATGCGAAATAAGCTATCACCTTTAATTCCTGCTAACGTCTAAACATCAAAGACGCTCAAAAATTTGATCATGGCAGAACATGGCAATTCTGCCAATTAGGAAGCTCTATTAAATTACAGAATGCTCTTTAAATTAGCTTCATCAATCCACGTTCGAAATTCTTCCAGAAGATTATCATAAAGGTCTTCATCGCTGACACTGGCGAAATTATCCATGGCAAAGAAGTGCGTATTATCGATTTTGCGATCAGTAAAATCATCAAGGTTTTTCAGGATGCCATAATTCGAACCACCAAGGCCCACAAATTTCCAGAAGATTGGGTAATTTGCGGATCGACGAATAGCATCTTTTATCGCTTTTGTTTTACTGATTCCACCATCAGTGATAAACACGACATAAACAGGCAATTTGCTGTCACGGTAGTAATCAACAATCTCTTCGAGGACCGGAGGCTCATTATTCACACCGCCGAGGCCCGGCAATAATTCCCACCTTGAACGTTTGCCACTACCCTGAATGGTTTCGACATAATTATCGAGATTACTCAGCGTGACATTCTGGTATTTCCGGTGCTTTTCAGCAAAGCCCCAAAGATCCATTTCACCATCATCATCAAACTGAACGGCAAGAACAGCGATGCGATCCAGTACAGACTGCACATGCCCTCTTGAAAACTCTCCGCTCATTGAGCCAGATGCATCGAGCACGAACGCTACGCTCGCCTGGAGCGTATTAAGCTTGTGTTTGGTCAGGCTGACGGTCGCTTTTTTCGCAAGGCTGACCAGACGTGGGGCTTGTTTCTCCAGCTTTTTCTCCAGACTGATTACCGGAGCTGCTGTATGTTGTGGAGCCGGTGATGGTGCCGGTGCCGGGGCTGGAGATGACACGTCTACACCGTAGCTGACGGCAAGCGGCTCAAGCCCGCCATTGAATCCCTGGCCAAGGGCCCGGAGCTTCCAGTTGCCGTTATGGCGATAGACCTCCGCCACGATAATGGCTTTCTCGCTGCGCCCTGCTGTTTCCGGTTCGAAGGATGCGATGCCGGGTGCCTGCAGGCTCAGCTGCTGCAGGCCGGTCATGGTATCGCTGCCGTCGATGACCAGAGTTAAGGCAATTTTCTGAACAGCCGATGAAACGCGGTTAAGTTCAATATGCACGCTTGATTGCTGTGTCCCGGGAGTCAGTTTAACGGCGCCCTCCGGTGAACTCAGATTATTAAAAAAGATGAAATCGTTATCACCGCTCACCTTACCCTGTGCGTTGAGCATAAAAACGCAGGTATCGGGTTCGCCGCGAAAACCCGGGCGCACCGGATATCGCAGGTTGAGCGTGATAGAGGATGAAGTTAGAGAGATATTCTGACCTGACTGTAATTGCATGGCTTCTGTTCCTTGTTTAGTAACCGTAGTCTCTGCCACCCTTTACGCGGGTTCTGGCCTGCAGCGCTGAAAGGCATTCGTCACGCTTTTGCTTACTCGAAAAATAAAATAGTCGTGAACCAAAATCTCCATGAATGAAGAACTTCACACCTTTTTCACGGGTTACGCTGGTGATCCTGCTGATAGAGATAATATCCTGCTCTGAGATGCGGTGCAAAAATCTCAGTCGTACAATGTCGCTTAAAGATTGATTACCACTGTCTGCCGGAAAAATCATTGTACCGTCGTTATCATTGAAAATGACGCCCATATAATCAATCGCGATGTATTCAGCCGCCTTTTTTAATGGCCAGAACATTGCAATCGGGAAAGCAATTAACAATGTGAGCATGACATATGGTAGAGCTTCGGGGTAAATATATGCAGTTATGTAATATGTGAACAAGAAAAGACAGAGAGCTATTAAAGCAACCAACAAAACAACCGCAGCAAAGTTTGTGAATATCAGCTTTACATCGTAAACGCGCTGGAGGTTAGGCATCGCATTGTACTTTCGTTTAAGCTTACGATACCGATTAGCTGTAAAAATTAGAAATGGAAGAAATAGTAAACATGCAGCTACGATGAAAAACAGTATGAACATTTCACCACTGCCTTCATTTTTTTTCTTTGCCATGTGCTGACACCTATAAAAAAACCCGGTGACAGCACCGGGGTTGAGTATGTAATTATTATTAGATATTAACACCGTGCTGGGAAGCCAGTGCCGATAATCCACCGGCAAAACCCTGGCCTACGGCTTTAAATTTCCATTCGGCGCCATGGCGGTACAGTTCGCCAAAGATCATAGCGGTTTCGGTGGATGCGTCTTCAGACAGATCGAAGCGTGCGATCTCCGCGGCGTTGTCATTGTTATAGACACGCATGAAGCTGTTGCTCACCATGCCGAAGTTTTGCTTACGGACTTCAGCGTCATAGATGGTCACGGCGAACACCAGTTTTTTGATGTCAGCTGACACTTTGGTCAGATCAATTTTGACCGACTCATCATCGCCATCACCTTCACCAGTACGGTTGTCGCCCTGGTGTTCCACGGCGCCGTCAGGGCTGGTTTTGTTGTTGAAGAAAATGAAGTGCTGATCAGAAAGCACTTTACCGTCATCACCTACCGCGAACACAGACGCATCCAGGTCGAATGGCTGGCCGTCAGTGACACGCGCATCCCATCCCAGACCAACCATCGCTACGTTCATGGTTGGTGCTTCTTTAGTAAGGGATACGTTACCGCCTTTAACGAGAGAAACTGCCATTGTTAAGCTCCTGCTATTAATTAGGGTTTGGGCTGAATGAACAGCCCGGGGACAGAAAAGCGACTTTTATCAGGACGCGTTAATGCCGTACTGGGCACACACGGAAGACAGACCACCGGCATAACCCTGGCCGACCGCACGGAACTTCCATTCGGTATTGTGACGATACAGTTCGCCAAACA
Source organism: Enterobacter sp. 186315 (assembly GCF_053290175.1). Taxonomy (NCBI): domain Bacteria; kingdom Pseudomonadati; phylum Pseudomonadota; class Gammaproteobacteria; order Enterobacterales; family Enterobacteriaceae; genus Enterobacter; species Enterobacter sp. 186315. The sequence continues at coordinate 3,056 of NZ_JBPTTK010000039.1, forward strand.
GCATGGCGGTTTCTGTGGAGGCATCTTCAGTCAGATCGTAACGAGCGACTTCAGTCTGGTTATCGTCGTTCACCAGGCGGATAAACGCGCCGGACACCTGGCCAAAGCTCTGACGACGGGCCTGTGCATCATGGATGGTCACCACGAACACAATTTTGTCCACGTCGGCCGGGATAGTATCCAGTTTGATTTTCAGGGATTCATCATCGCCATCGCCTTCACCGGTACGGTTATCACCGGTATGGGTAACAGAGCCGTCAGCTGACTTCAGGTTGTTATAGAAAATGAAATCTGCATCGTTTCGCACTTTGCCGTTCGCATTCAGCAGGAATGCGGACGCATCCAGGTCGAAGTCCTGCCCGTCAGTAGAACGTGCATCCCAGCCCAGACCAACCAGAACATTTTTCATGGTTGGAGCGGCTTTGCTCAGGGATACGTTACCGCCTTTCGAAAGAGAAACACTCATAGTTCAGCCTCATGCATTAGTTATGGAATTAGTGAAATTCTCAGGAGATTAGCTCTCCTTTCCCTCTGTTTCTGGTTTGCCCGGGAACATGACGCTTGCAATGATCCCGACGGCCAGGACACCCAGCACGACGTACAGGCTGGTGGTGGCCGCAATATTATACCCGTGGTGCCAGATATGGTCTGTTGCGTTCAGCCCCAGTTTGGCTGCGATGAAGAACAGCAACACGATCACCGCTTTTTCCAGATGCACCAGATACTGCTTCAGGGCTTCGAGTACGAAATACAGGGTACGAAGGCCCAGGATAGCAAACATCATGGCACTGTAGACAATCAGTGGCTCACGGCTGACGGCAATGATGGCCGGTACCGAGTCAAACGCAAACATGACATCGGAGAGCTCCACTACTGCCACACAGAGCATCAGCGGCGTGGCATAGCGCCATGCTTTCTTACCGCGACCGATGGTCACATCTTTGTTTTCAGGTTTTGCCAGCTCGGCATCCACTTCTTTCTGAGACAGAAGGAAAGCGTGACCCTGCAGTTTTGGCCAGATCGGGAAGAAGCGTTTAACCATCCGGTATGCAAGATGCTGCGAATAGTCTTCGACTTCCTCTTCATCACCGCCACTTCTGAGCATCATGACAGCCGTCCAGGCGACAATGAGGGCGAATACCACTTCAACATACGGCCCCAGGCTCAGCAGGCCAGCACCGATGGCCACAAAAATGCCCCTGAAGACGATGGCGCCAATAATGCCCCAGTAGAGCACACGGTGACGGAAACGATCCGGTACCGAGAACCAGGAGAAAATGGCCATCATCACGAACAGGTTGTCGACAGAAAGCACCTTTTCTAGTGCATAGCCGGTGACGAACAGGCTCGCGACTTCAGCACCGTGATGGATGTACAGGAACCCGGCAAATGCCATCGCGACAATGACCCAGAAAACGGACCACAGCGCGGCACTTTTCAGTGAAATTGGCTTGTCATGACGGTGCATGAACAGGTCAATGAAAATGGCACCGAGTGACAGCGCAATAAACACTGTGACTGTCTCAACCGGAAAACCAATATGTGTCGAAACCATAATTTACCTTTAAAGGATGTAACTCAGAGGCCGAATTCAGCCGGATCAAAGCCGAGCGCGACTGCGATTTCACGTGCGGCTGCTTTCTCATCCTGGTCAAAGTTGCCGTCGCTTTTACCAACAGCAATACCCACGCGTAATGCCAGTTGTGCGGCTTCAGGCTGATCTTTCAGCGCCAGGATGTACTTCATGGTTTCACCTTTACCAATCTCGACATCGAAATCGAAACTTGAAACCAGTTTGTTGAAGAACTCGATAACTTCATTGGTATCGAAAATCTTCAGTTCTTCGGAAGCACGCAGAAAACCCATCATTTTCTGTTTTTCTTCCGAGCTTACGCCGTCACTGGCGGCAGCAATACGGGCGCAGACAGCGACTGTACCCTGCATGAACTTCTTATTTTTGAAACGGCCGACCTGACGGGTCAGTTCGTCGCGCCCTGAATTGAGCGCACCTTTTACTTTGTCGAAAAAACTCATGGTTAAATCCTTTGATGTGACGTTATTTGGAACCGGCGCTCCAGCGAAAGCCCCAGTTAAAGGCCTTGTCCATTTCAGACTGACCTTTAAAATACTGGTTGATTCGCTCCACCCTGATGGCGCCATTTTCGTTGACAAGACGGGCAATCGCACACAAGGTGCGACGGTTATCACCCTCTGTCAGCCGGGTTTCAATAGGCGGCTGATCCGGAACATGGATTGTGACGATCCCATCCGTTTTATCCCAGCTGGCCGCACCTTCGTAAATGAAGGCATAGATCAGGACCTCACGAACGTGCTTCCATTCGCGGCCGTTGATGTGCAGCCATTCACCTGAAGCATTGTCGCCAGTACGATCATCGCCCTGCAGCTGAACGTAAGGTTCGTCATGATAATCACCGAAGGCATTACCCAGCGCCTGTATTACCGATTTGTAACCGTCTTCCAGCTCTACAAAGGCACCCAGATCCAGATCAATCCCTTTGGAACCAAACATGCCCCTTAGTCCTGAGCTACCGCTTGCGCGATTCCAGTTGAGATTGATACGGATCTCCCCGAAGTTATCGCGTTTGGCAAGGCTGATTGCTGGTTTCTCTTTTGTCAGGGAAACCTTGCTCAGGTTTACTTTATTTGCAGCTGGCGCAGGTGCTGGTGGCGTAACGGTAGACGGCGCCGTTGTCGGTGCTGGTGCTGGTGCTGGTGAGTCTGCGATATCAACACCAAAGTGTTCCGCCAGCGGCTTTAGTCCGCCATTGAAACCCTGAGCAACAAAGCGGAATTTCCAGTCATTATTACGACGATAGAATTCACCCAGAATGAGCGCAGCTTCCTGACGGCCCGTTAAATCCACGACGCCGCTAACCAGACGGGTTGCACCCTGCTCTACGTCAATAGACAGATTGCGAAGACCAGCAACGGTCTGCCCACCGTCACAGGTAACGGTAAAGGCAATTTTCTGGACATCGGTCTTCAGCCGGTTAAGCGCGACAGTAAATGTTGAATACTGCCCCTCACTCACCAGGCTGACAGTGCCATCATCGTTGCGCAGCTGGCCGTAGAAGACCATATCCGCATCACCCTGCACTTTTCCGTCTGCATAAAGACGAAACGCTGAGGCGTCAACCGGTCCACCTGAGGTGATCCGAACCCGGAGCTCCTGTGATGGTACGGGGGCATTGCCCCCCGGCGTCAGGTTCATTAGCGGACCACCGTCGAAACGATATCGGCATGCATATCGGCAATCGTACGACCGCGGCATGCGTGGCCATGAGCCGTGAAATCCCAGTTGCCATTATTACGACGCAGGGACGCAATAACGATGCCGGTGTGCGCGCCCTGCTCTGTCAGCTGATAACGGGCCAGTTCTTTGTTGGCCTGGTCAACTACACGGCAGAATGCATTATCAACATCGTTGAACGACTGACCACGGAAGCTGTTCACGGTGAAGGCCAGGTACTCGACATTTGCAGGCAGCTTGCTCAGATAGACATTGATCACTTCATCATCACCATCGCCTTCACCCGTCAGGTTGTCGCCGCTGTGAACAACAGCCGTACATTTGGATTTCAGCTGCTGGAACCAGACGGTGTCGATTTTGTTTCCGGCGCTGTCCATCAGGACACATCCGGCATCCAGATCGATAGAGCCACTGCCGCCAAACAACCCGCCCAGCAGCCCCTTTTTCTTGATTGGATCCCAGCCAAGGCCAAACTGAAGCTGGCTGAGTGCCGAAGATTGTTTAGTGAGTGAAACCGTCTGATTCTTGCTTAATGAAACCATATTTATTTCCTTAAATGGTGATGAGAAAGTTAACCCAGAGATAACGTTTATCCACTAACGTAAAAAATCATATCATGATGAAGTTGTGAGGCAAGAGCAAATTTTTAGGGTTTTTTGAACCAGGGCTGTATTTTCGCTACATTGCTACGTGTTTATTCCTTTCAAATAACTGAAATATAAGTGTAAAAATCCCCAGCCTGATCACAGTCACAGCGTTGAAAATACCCGCATTTAACAATCATATTATGATTGACATCATCTAAAGAGATTCTTAGACTCTCATAACCGCCTTAACAGCTTGAATTTATCAGGTAATAAATTAAAAATGAAAAACAAAATTTGGCTTATGGAAGGACTTTCATCACAGCGTGATATTATTCAGGGAATGAAGTCTTTCGCTAAAATTAATAACTTTAATATTATTGTTTATGCCTCTCATCGTCATGAACGTAATGAATTACTTGCCGTTGCTGACCACGCGCTAATCGAGCCCTCTGACCCGGAAAGTCGCCTTGCTTTCATTCTCGACACTATCGGGAAACATGGGATTAATGCTGTTCATACGGGACGAAATTGTCAGTGGTTCGAACAACATCGGGCTGCAATCGAAGCGTCGGGCGCTACGCTCACCACTGGCGCGACGGCTTCTGACTGGCTGAAGCTTGCCGACGATAAAGTTACTTTCGCTGACTTTATGCAGCAATGTGGACTGCCGGTCGTCCCTTCTGTACGTATCAACTCGATTTCGGCGCTGCAGGACCATCTCGCTAATCCTCCTTTTGCGGATACTCCGCTTTGTGTCAAACCCGTCACGGGTATTTATGGCATGGGATTCTGGCGTTTCGATGACGAGGCCTCCTCCATGGCGGTATTCAACAACCCGGACAACCGGATCGTGAACCCCGGCCAGTATATTGCAGCGCTGAGCGCCGCTAAGTCGTTTACCCCCCTTGTTTTGATGCCGTATCTGCCTGGACCCGAATATTCTGTCGATATTCTGGCGCACAAGGGTGAAGTCCTTGCTGCGGTGGGACGTCGCAAAGAAGGTGCGCTTCAGTATCTTGTCAACTGCGGCGAAGCATACGAGCTGGCCTGTAACTGTGCCCGGGCTATGAACGCGGACGGCCTCATCAATGTGCAGACGCGTAATGACCACAACGGCAGGCCAGTGCTGCTTGAAACGAACATGCGTCCGTCAGGTGGGATTGGATACACGTTGCGCAGCGGCGTAAATCTGCCGGGGTTGTTTGCCTTCCACCAGCTGGGCCTGATGTCGAAAAATGAAGTGATGGATAACGAGATGGTTTCCTTCAAGCCTGCAACGGTGCGATCCATTACCGATGTCATCGTCTATCCAACTGACCTCACCAACCGTCTTAATTAAGGCTCACTATGTCACTGTTGAACGAAGACACTGTTTATCGACGTGCATTGTCGTGCGGAACGATTCAGGTTACACGCGCCCGGGGCGAGATGTCCCTTAACGATCTTTTTGATATTGCTGAACGTCGTAACCCGAAACGTGCTTTTCTCTTTGTCAGCAAAGTGCTGGGCAGGCATATTCCGGTTCCCCCTTCGACAATGCGTCAGGCATATCAGCGTCTGGCCCGCCAGTTTCCGGCGTCTGTTCCCGGACCTGTGCTGTTTATCGGGATGGCCGAGACTGCGGTAGGTCTCGGGGCTGGCGTGTTTGATGAACTTCGCCACCAGTACGCGGATTCCGTTTACCTGACCTCAACGCGCCATCCTCAGGACGGTGAACTGCTGTGTGAATTTAAGGAAGAGCACAGCCATGCGACAGATCATCTGATCTACCTGCCCGCTGATGTGGAAATGCGCCGCAGAGTGACCGAAGCGCGAACCCTGGTTCTGATTGATGATGAAGCCACAACCGGTAACACCTTCATCAATCTCCTTGCGGCATTGCGCAATACTGGCCGGTTGCCACAGCTGGAGCAGGTTGTGGCTGTCACACTCACCGACTGGAGTGGTGATGCGCTGGAAACGCGTTGTCCTTTGCCGGTGCGCACGCTGTCATTGGTCAGTGGTGCATGGCAGTGGGAACCCCTCCCGGACGCGCCCGTCCCGGTGATGCCAGCGGTGAATGTGACTTCCCGCGGTAACTTCCCCATCACCGGCAAACAGTCCTGGGGCCGACTGGGGATGACGGCGCCCGCTAATGACCTGGGGCGCAATATCACCACCTCACCGGGAGAACGTGTGCTGGTGCTGGGCACAGGTGAATTTGTGTGGGAACCGTTCCTGCTTGCTGAGCGTCTGGCCGCGGCCGGTGCGGATGCGTTTTACAGTTCCACTACCCGATCACCGATAGCCACAGGCTTCGCTATTCAGTCGGCCATTGCCTTCACGGATAACTACGGTCTTGGCATTCCCAACTTTTTATACAACGTTGCGCACCAGCGGTTTGATCGCGTTCTGCTTTGCACCGAGACGCCAGCGGCCAGCGTGGACAGTCACCTGATGAAGACGCTGGCCGGAGTAGCCGCCAGTGTGGAGATTATTAGCTATGAATAAACCCGTTGTCCTGAGTGACCTTGATGACACCCTCTTCCAGACCCGACGCAAAATGGTGGATGAGCTCGCGCTGGAGCCCTTTAAAACCGGAGCGCTGGACAGAAGTTTAGCGCCACGCAGCTTCATGACTGAAGAGCAGTCCATGCTGGTGGACTGGTTACTGGAGCAGGCTGAACTTATTCCGGTGACGGCCCGCGGCACTGAAGAAATCAGCCGCGTGCAGATCCCCTTCCGCTCTTGGGCGATTACAACCCATGGCGCCGTTATTCTGAACCCACAGGGTCAGCCTGACGAGGACTGGAAAGCGCACATGTTGCAGAGCCTGGCGCAGTACGAAGAGAGGCTTATCTCCATGCAACGTGCCATCACAGAGATGATGGAAGCCAGAGGCATTAATGCCTGGGCGCGACTCAACTATGAATATGACGGCACGCCCGTCTATCTGGTGATGAAGCACCGCGACAGCACACGGCTTGATGAGCTGTATGCCATTGCAGACGAGATTGAAGCGGTATTCCCGGTCGCGGACTTCTATATCCACCGTAACAGCAACAATGTTGCCTGGCTTCCTCACCCCGTGGAAAAAGGTCTGGCCGTCACCTGGTTGCTGAACAAATTACGTGCCGAGCGCGGTGTATTCCCGGTGATTGGGCTCGGTGACAGCCTTAGCGATCACCGCTTTATGAAGCTCTGCAGCTGGTACGGGATCCCGCGTCAAAGCCAGTTCGCTGAAGCCGTCTCGATGAAAATTTTTGGAGAACAGTAAGATGCAGCCACTCATTCCTTTTTCGGGCTCTTACGACGCCAGTGATGTCCAGTTCCTGCTCAAACCCATTGACATGGAAATGACGCCGGTTGACCAAAAAGAGGCGCTGATCCAGTCCGGCAAAAAGCATTATTCTGACATGCTGAGCCAGGAGCCTGCCCCTACCTCCTGGCATCTGGATTTATTCTCACGCGCACTGGATCGTGGCGCGGCCCGACTGGCACGCGAGGTAACACAACTTGCCCGCGAACTGGCCAACCGCTTTAGTGATGAACCCATTATTCTGGCAAGTCTCGTCCGGGCCGGTGTGCCGCTGGGCGTGATGCTGCATCAGGCGCTGCGGGACATGGGAAAAACATCCTTCCACTACGGGATCAGCATCATTCGTGATCGCGGCATCGATACCGCTGCCCTGGATATCATTGAATCCCGTCATGGCACACAGGGCATTGTGTTCGTTGATGGCTGGACCGGTAAAGGCGCGATCACGGGTCAACTGGTTCGCTCACTGGAAGGACGCAGCGGTTATCCGGAACACCCCCGCCTTGTGGTGCTCGCTGACCCGTGTGGCTGCGCCTGGCTGGCGGCAGGCGATGATGACTGGCTGATCCCGTTCGGGATTATGGGGGCGCCGGTATCAGGCCTTATTTCACGCTCTGTATGGACTACTGAAGGGTTACACGGCTGCGTCGTGTGCGAACATCTGAATGAGTACGAATGCAGCCGCTCGCTGGTCGGGACGGTTGCAGCTTATCGCGAAAAACTCGATCCCGCGGCTTTACCCGGTCTCGACTGGAATATGGCAGCGAATACCGGCCTGTGGCAGAAGAGTCGTGATGTGATCACCCTCCTTGCTGACAGGTATGCGGTCGACAGCATCAACCGGATTAAACCGGGTATCGCTGAAGCAACCCGCGCCGTATTACGCCGGGTACCCGATCATGTGTTTGTACGCTCAGTCAGCGATCCGGATGTCGAGTTACTGGTAGGCCTGGCTCGCGATAAAGGGATCATCGTTACCGAAATGGGTGATGCACTTGGCCAGTACCGGGCCGTGACCATTATTAAAAAGGTGCTCTGATGAAAAATCGCCTCTCGCCCTGGAATCTTGGCGCCACGCTGTACATGCCCGCAACCCGTTACGATATTGAAGGGGCTATCCTGGACGGCAAGATCCCGGGACTTCGCTCGCTGGTCATTTGTCTGGAGGACGCGGTCAGCGAAACAGATATCCCGCGGGCGCTGGAAAATCTGAGACAGCTGCTGCAGCGCCTGAGTCAGGAAAAATTACGCGCCGGTAACCAGGACTGGCCGCTGGTGTTTATTCGTCCGCGACATACGGAAATGGGGCAATGGCTGGTTCAGAATGTCGACCTGAGCGCCGTTGACGGTTTTGTACTTCCAAAATTCACTCTGGCCTCGTTGCCGGAATGGTGGGCGGCAATGGCAGACACGCACCTTTGTCTTATGCCGACCCTTGAAACCGACGATGTGTTTGATGTCGTCCGGATGCGTGAACTTGCGGAAAAGCTACTTTCTCATCCATGCCTTGAGCGGATCATTGCCCTGCGTATCGGCGGGAATGACCTGATGAATGTGGTCTCGCTGAGACGGCCGCGGAATCTGACCCTTTACGACGGACCTATGGGCTACGTGATTAAAATGCTGGTGTCAGTATTCGGTCCGCGTGATTTTGCGCTGACGGCGCCGGTCTGTGAGCACATTGACGATCATGACATTATGGCGCGTGAGCTGGCGCTTGATATGGCGCATGGGCTGGTGGGTAAAACGGCCATCCACCCCGCTCAGATTGATGTTATCGAAAACGCACTGAAGGTGTCAGCTGGGGAACATTCGGATGCGCTCCGGATCCTCAACTCCACTCAGGCTGTATTCAAATCGCAGGGCGCGATGTGCGAACCGGCAACGCATCGCCGCTGGGCAGCAAGCATCCTGGAACGAGCACGGATATATGGCATGATCCCGGAACAAAGCGCAGAGGCTATCAGACTTATGCCACTGTCACAGAAAAACTGAGGATGTCGTAATGGGATTTCGATTTCGTAAAACGATCAACATCATTCCCGGCGTACGGCTGAACTTAAGTAACGGCGCACCGAGTCTCAGCGTAGGACCGCGGGGGGCGTCCGTATCCATTGGTAGCCGGGGCACTTATGCCAACCTGGGTTTGCCGGGTACCGGGCTGAGTTATCGCACCAGACTGGATAACTCAGCCCGCTCACGTACTGCCCGCAGCGCACAACCCGATCCTTCTCTGCGGCTGGAGCTCGAACAGGAAGTGGACGCACTGATGTCTGTTGTGAGCAGTATTGCCAATATCCATGAGCTGACTCCGGATCCCCGCCGGGGCATCAGCTGGTCCGAACTGGAAACAGAGTATCTGGCCAGTCGACAGAAACCCTGGCTGGTACCGGCGCCGGTACGTCCGGCGAAACCCGAGTTAATGCCCTTACCGGAGCAACCGGATGAGAGCACAGGTGCAGGATTTTTTGGCAAATGGTTTGAATCCGATGCGGCACGTGCAGAGCGACTTGAGGAGCTCAGGAATCAGTGGCAGCAGACGCTGGCTGATACGGAACGAGAAAATACGCTCCGCCAGCATCGCTATCAGCAGCAGCGCACCGCCTGGGCTGAACAGTATGCCAACTGGCAATTCGAGGCTAAGGAGCATGAAAGCAGGCTGATCGCATCGCAGGCTGAAGCCCGCGACCAGTTTGCGATGGACAGCGCCTTCTTTGAGTCCCGACTGGGTGAGGTTCTGGCGCAAACTGAGTGGCCGCGGGAAACTCTGGTGACGTTCGAAGTCAAACCTGAACAGTCCACGGTCTGGCTCGATGTCGATCTGCCTGAGATAGAAGACATGCCTGATAAATCTTACGGTGTGAATGCCCGCGGTACAGAAATCACCGAAAAGGCCATGACGCAAAAAGTACAGCGAGAAAATTACGCACGCCATGTTCATGGGTGCCTGTTGCGCCTGGCCGGTATTGCCCTGCATACACTACCCTTTGACTACGTGGTGGTCTCAGGTTTTACCCAGCGCATCAGTAAACGGACCGGGTATCTTGAAGACGAATACATCCTGTCATGCAAATTCAGCAGAGCACAGATGGCATCGATTAATTTTGCCGGGATAGAGCATGTGGATCCGGTGGAAGCGCTGGGAGACTATCCGGTTATCAGAAAGATGAGCACGACATTTATCTTTCAGGCAATTGAACCACTTTTTTTTGACGCAGGCTTTAACTAACGATGCAACTCAATACGCGACAGGTCCGCATTTTCACTCTGGCTAATTTACTGGGCACCGGGAAACCGGTTCCTGCCGCCGATATCATCACCAGCCTGGAATGTTCAGAGCCAACCCTGACACGGGCCCTTAAAGCACTCAGGGAAGACTATTCAGCAGAAATAAAGTACAGCAAGGCCAGTCACTCTTACCAGATGATCACGCCGGGTAACCTTGATAAAAAAACGCTGCGACGGATGAGTGATGATCTGGCAAAGAATGCCGAACTGAAAAGCACAGAGTCAGGTGGCCGCGTCATTCTGGATAAAGATAAAAAAACAGCGGTCTCTTTATCGCTGCGTATGAAAATACTGCGGAAGATAGACAGGCTTGCGGATATGGAAGGTCTCTCAAGAAGCGAGGCCGTGGAAAAAATAACGGAACGTGTGATTGACGAGCTTTTAAAGGAAAGCCGTGAAAATGAGAAGATTCGCAAAAATGAATCCGCTTAACACAAAGTAACCGACAGAGAGCATAAAATATGCGCACCCGGTAAACCACTACTACTGCAATGGTAAGTAAAACTTTAACCGGGTGCGTTTATTTATCTACGATCAAAATTGCCCTGTCTCAGCATTATGCTCGCCATAGCCACCATCAGCGAATACCTTACATTAAAGCTGAACTCAGTTTATCTTCATATAAGGGTTAACCTTACCCCTGACCCACGCTTATCAAAACACTCTCAAGTAGTCAGGGTTGATGCTTTTTAAACCAGGCGTGTTGTATGAGTTGCCCTAAGGATTTTGTAACTAATTTTGAATTTCCAACTTTTCCTTATCATAAATATGCCGGGTAAATTCCTGCCTGTCTTTCATCTTTAAGTATCGTTTCCATCTATCAGGTATGGATTACATGCGACTGTTACTACTCGTATAACAAGCCTCAATATCTCAGAAGCTCTTCAAGCGCAGTTCATTCATTTTAAGTAACATAAAGAAGTGAAGCCGTTCGACATTGTTCATTAATTCAGTCGGCTTTCTGTTGATTTTATTTTTTAATGTTTCATAATCAACTGAGATTATGATTACTACTCTCTGGAGCTAAAATGTCTGAAGAACTGAAAACACTAAATAACATCCGTTCACTGCGAGCTCAGGCGCGTGAGTTGCCTCTCGAAACTCTGGAAGACATTCTGGAGAAGTTTAATGTCATCGTTTCGGAACGTCGTGATGAAGAAGAAGCAAAACGTAACGAGATTTCGGAACGTACAGAGAAGCTGAATAAGTTGCGCCAGTTGATGCTGGATGATGGTATTGACCCGTCAGAGTTGCTTGAATACTCCACCGGCCAGACAAAACCTAAAAAAGAGCGTGCAGCACGTCCGGCCAAATACCAGTACACCGATGAAAACGGTGAAACTAAAACATGGACTGGCCAGGGCCGTACACCAAAAGTTCTGGCTGAACACGCTGCCAACGGCGGCAATATTGATGACTTCTTAATTAAATAATAAAAAAGGCAGGGAATTAATCTCCCTGCCTTTTCTCGCCCTTTTGTACATACTACTATCTGAATCGCCACGGATAATCTAGACACTTCCGAGCCGTTGATAATACTGGTTTTCATATTCTGTCGGTGACATCTGATCGCTGGAAC